>NZ_JBSXOQ010000040.1:0-63308 GCF_056859495.1 Sphingobium sp. L-44
GGGAACATGATCTTCCAGGCTGAACCTGTAAAACAGCACCTCCTGCATCACCGTCCGATCACCCATCATCAGCCCGTCGCCTAACGACAACGCCAGTGAATCAGAACCGCGCCATCACTGCAAAGACCGGGTCTTCAACACAACCCACCCATCCCGGCCCTTCGGCGAGCGTTAAATCTGTCCACGCCGGCCTAGCGCCGCCTCCCCTTCCCCTCGATCAGCACCGCCTGCTGCCAGCGGCTTGGCGCCTTGTCGGTGCGGTGGATGCAGCCGGCCCAGCAGCAGGGCCGCTTCTTGCCCTCCTGCAACTCCTCGACAGTGCGCGCAATGCGCCGCGCGCGGGTCGCGGCCTGCTTGGCATCTTCGACCCAGCAGATGAACTCGTTGCGGCCAAGCGGCGTCAGCCCCTGCCACAGCGCGAAGATGCCGGCATCGGCCCGGATCGCCGCCTGCATGTCATCGGCCGCCTCATGCACCGTGCCCTGAAGGAAATCGTCCGTCACCCAGCCTCTCCGATCATTGCGATGCGCAGGCTAGGCGGAAAAGGCCGGCTCCGCCAGCGCCAGACCATGCGCCCGGATCGCGCCGGGCCAGCCTTCCGCCGCCGCGTCGAACGCCGCCTTGTCCCTGGCATAAAGCGCGCGGATCGCCGCTTCATAGCCGGGCCGGTCGCCCGCCATCGCGGTCAGGAAATGATAGGCCGCGTCCATCGCCGCGCGGGGCGACGGCCTGTCCGCGCCCGCCTTCATCGCATCCTCCACCAGTTGCCGCAACGTGGCGGAGGCGCCGCGCGGCTGCGCCGCCAGCCAGTCCCAATGGCGCGGCAGCAGGGTGATCTCGCGCGCCTGCACCCCCATCTTGGGTCGCCCCCGCCCCCGCGGCGCCGCATCGACCTGCAGGTCGATATCCACCTGCCGTCCGGTGCGATCGTCGAACAGCAGGATATTCTGCGCGTCATCCCCCATGGCGCGCAGCGCCGCGCGCACCTCATCCTCGTCGCCGGTCGCGATCCAATAGTCGCCCGAAAAGGCGGTCAATGTGCGGTCCATGCCGAATCTCCTTCGGCTCGGCATTTATTACCCGGATATAATAGAGTCAATAATATCCGGGTTAAATTCAGATATCGCGCAGCTCGACCCAGGTCGGCGCATGGTCGCTCGCCTTTTCCCGGCCGCGAAACGCCTTGTCGACCTGGGCATCGACCAGCCGGTCGGCCGCTGCCGGGCTCAGCAGCAAATGGTCGATGCGGAAGCCCGCGTCGCGCGGCCAGGCACCGGCCTGATAGTCCCAATAGGTCCACACGCCCCCGGCCGGATGGCGGGTCAGGATCGAATCAGTCCAGCCGTCGCCCAGCAGCCGGCGATAGGCCTCCCGGCTTTCGGGCTGCATCAGCGCATCGTCCGCCATCGCCTTGGGCGAATAGATATCCACGTCGCGCGGGATGACATTATAGTCGCCGGCCAGGATGGCGGGCACTTCCTCCGCCCAGATTTCCGCCGCCCGTTCCCGCAGCCGCTTCATCCAGCGCAGCTTGTAATCGAATTTCGGCCCCGGCTGGGGATTGCCGTTGGGCAGGTAGATGCTGGCGACCCGCACCCCCTTCACATCAGCTTCCAAATAGCGGCTCTGCTCGTCTTCGGGTTCGCCCTCCAGGCCCCGGCGCACCTCCACCGGCTGGTCGCCGCGCGCCAGGATGGCCACGCCGTTGAAGCCCTTCTGCCCGTGCCAGATCACGCCATAGCCGGCATCTTCGATATCCTTGACTGGGAAGGTCTCGTCGGACGTCTTGATTTCCTGCAGGCAGGCAATGTCGGGCCGGGTCTCGTCCAGCCATTCCAGCAGGCGCGGCAGCCGCGCCTTGATGCCGTTGATGTTGAAGGTGGCGATACGCATAATGGACCTGTCTCTTTCGCTGTCCACTTCCCTTTAGAGAAGTGGGCTGCGTCTACAAGCCAATGCGCCGATCAGACCGAGAAGCTGGTGCCGCAGCCGCAACCGGCGGTCGCGTTGGGATTGGTCACCTTGAACGCCGCGCCGCCCAGGTCCGACACGAAATCGACCGCGGAGCCGCGCACCAGGTCCAGGCTGACATCATCGACCACCAGCGTCACGCCATCGCGCTCCACCGCCAGATCCTCGGCCTCCACCTGCTCGGCCAGGCCAAAGCGATATTGGAAGCCCGAACAGCCGCCGCCTTCCACGGCCAGCCGCAATATGGCGGGCTTGCCCTGCTTGGCGGCGATCGCCGCGACGCGCGCGGCAGCGGAGGGGGTGAGGTCAATATCGGCCATGGCGCCTAGATAGGATCAAGCAAAAGCCCCGGCAACCCATGGGCGCCGGGGCTTTAGAAAAGTCGGGATCAAAAGCGGTCGATCAGTCGACGGCCTTTTCGTCCGCCTTGGTCGGGCCGCCCATGGCGACCGGCGGCTTGGTGTTCATCGCGATCAGATAATCGGGACCGGCGACGAACGGGATCGGGTTGATCGCCGCGCCATCGACGCGGACTTCATAATGGAGGTGGCTGCCGGTCGAACGACCGGTCGACCCCATCAGGCCGATCACCTGGCCGCGATGGACATAGGAGTTGGGCGCAACCAGCAGCTTCGACATGTGGCCGTAGCGGGTTTCCATACCATTGCCGTGCGAGATCTGGACCAGGTTGCCATAACCGCTGGCCCAGCCGGCGCGGCTGATGATGCCGTCGGCGGTCGCGTGGATCGGGGTGCCGATGGGCCCCGGAATATCGATGCCCTTGTGCATGCGGGCGCTGCGGTTGAACGGGTCGGAACGCACGCCGAAGTTGGAGGTCAGCGACAGCTTCTCGACCGGGCGGCCCGAGGGGATATAGGCCGCGGTCTTGGCGTTGCCGTCCATGCGCTGCAGGCTGGAGAAGATGTTGGAGAAGCCGACATCGGCCGGGCCGAGCGCGCTGGTGTTGATTTCCGAGGCGTCGCCATAGGGATCATCTTCATCCTTGGCGTTGGCCGGGGCTGCGGCGCACATCACGCCTACCATGCCGACCATCCCGAAAATCTTGGCCGTCTTGCTGGCCGATTGGAACCAACGCGCACCCAGCGCATTCACAGTACGAAGAATCAACATGCCGACCCCGACTTATGCCCGCGAAGGCTTTTGCCTCTCGTGGGTTCCCCATGTTCAATAAAATGGCGACCTAGATCGCCCCCGCCGGATGCAGACTGCAAATCGCCGCTCAGCTTGCAAGCGCGTCGTAGAAATCCCGCGTCAAACCGGCCTGCCGACGCGCCGAGTCGTTGAACGGTGGCTTAACGCTCCCCCGAAAATGGCGTTTCACAAGGATTTGGTAATGTTTGACGGGGTCTAGCCCCAATCGGTTCGTCGCCTGGCTGAACCATGTCGTCCCCGCCGACACATGGCGAATCTCATCCGTCATGATCCGCTGCAACATCCTTGCGGATATATGGTCGCCCACCCCCTCGAACCGTGCGATCGTGGCCGGCGTGATATCCAGCGCGCGGGCTTCCAGCACCATCGGCACCACGGCCAGCCGCGCCAGCGCATCGCCCGCCGTCTCGCTCGCCGCCTGCCACAGCCCGTCATGCGCGGGCAGCGCGCCATAATGGCTGCCCAACTGCCGCAGCCGCCGGTCGAGCAACGCGAAATGCATCGCCTCGTCCGCGCCGACCCGCATCCATTCGTCAGTGAAACCTGTCGGAAATTCGCCGCCGAAGCGGCCGATCAGGTCGAACGCCAGGTCGATCGCCACGAACTCGATATGCGCCAGCGCGTGCAGCATCGCGATCCGCCCGCGATCCGTGCCCATCTTGCTGCGCTTGGGCATTTGCCCCGGCGGCAGCAGTTCGGGCGCATCGGGCCGGGCCGGCCGATCGGGCATCGCCATGTCGAACCGATGCGCCAGCCGGCCCAGTCGCCAGCTACGCGCCACCGCCCGCGCCGCAATCAGCTTGGCGGTCGGGTCGGCGATTTGGAGCACATGGGCGCACCCCGCGCCCACGGAATCGATATCAAGCGGCAGGGTCAAAGCGCCTTCGCCGCCTCCAGCACCTCGGCGGCATGGCCCTTGACCTTCACCTTGGGCCAGACCCGCACGACCTTGCCGTCGCCGTCCGCCAGGAAGGTCGCGCGCGCGATCCCCATATATTGGCGGCCATAAAGCGACTTTTCGACCCAGGTGCCGAACGCCTCGCACGCCGTGCCCGGCTCGTCCGACGCCAGCGTTACCGCCAGCCCATATTTGTCGCCGAACTTCTGCAGCTTGGCCGGCTTGTCCTTCGACACGCCAACCACCGCCACGCCCAGCGCCGCAAACTCGTTCGCCAGTTCGGTGAAGTCCTTCGCCTCGCTGGTGCAGCCGGGCGTGTCCGCCTTGGGATAGAAATAGACCACCACCGGCTTGCCGCGATAGCGCGTCAGGCTGAAATCCGCGCCATCCGCATCCTTCAGCGCCACGTCGGGCAGCCTCGCTCCCTGTTCAAGCATCTTGATCCTCCTGATAGGGCGCGGCCAGCGCGCGCCATGCATCGCCGACGCTTTGCCGGGCCTTGGCATAGCTTTCAAGCAGCGCGTCCCAATCGGCCGCGCCACAGGCCCGCGCCACCAGCGGCCGGGTCGCCTCCGGCGGCTCGGTCGACTTGGGCGATACCAGCCGCGACACGATCAGGAAGCGGGTGATCAACTCCTGCGCCGGGATCAGCTCGACGGGCAGATGGCCGGCCGCCACCAGTTCGGCCAGCGCCTCGCCCAGATCCGGGTCGAACCCCAGGCGATAATGGAACTGGCTGATGTGGATCAGGAACTCGATGTCGACCAGTCCGCCGGGCACCAGCTTGACGTCCAGCTCGCTTGCCGGCGGCTTGTGCCTGGCAATGTCGCCGCGCATCTTCACTGCCTGCCGCGCCAGTTCGTCGAAGTCGCGCGGACGCTGCAGCGTCTCGGTCAGGATCGCCTCCAGCGCGCTACGCGCCTGCGCCGATCCGAACACCGGCCGCGCCCGCGTCAGCGCCAGATGCTCCCAGGTCCAGGCTTCCTCGCGCTGATATTTGGCGAAACTGTCGAGACTGACCGCCAGCAGGCCCTGCGCGCCCGACGGCCGCAGCCGCGTGTCCACCTCATAAAGTGGCCCCGCCGCCGTCGACACCGACAGCGCATTGGTGATCCGCTGGCCAAGGCGGTTGAAATATTGGGTCGCGCCCAGCGGCCGCACCCCATCCGATTCCGCCAGGAAATCACCGGTAAAAAGGTAAACCAGGTCCAGGTCCGATGCGTGGGTCAGCACCCCGCCGCCCATCCGCCCCAGCGCCAGGATCACCATCTCGCCCCCCGGCACCTTGCCATGCGCGCTCTCGAATTCGGCCACAGTGGCACCCGCCAGCGCCTCGATCGCCGCTTCCGCGACCCGGCCATAGCCGCGCCCGGCCTCCAGCGGATCGCCGCCGCGCACGATCTGCACGCCCAACGCAAAGCGGCGATCATTCACCCGCTGCCGCACCCGGTCGAGCAGCGACTGATAATCCTCGCCGGCCTCCAGCGCGGCAAATTGCTGCGCCAGTATCTCGACCGACGGCATCGGATCGAAGGCCGACGCATCGATCAGCCCTTCGAGCAGTTCGACCCGGCGGCTCAGCACATCGGCCAGCGCCGGCGCATGGCTCAATATCTCGGCCAGCAGTTCGACCAGCCCCGGCCGCGCGCCCAGCAACTTGAAGAAGTTGATCGCGCTCGGCAGCCGGCCGATCATGTCGTCCAGCCGGTTGAGCGCCCGGCCCGGATCGGGCGCGGTGGCGATCGCGGGCATCAGCACCGGCAACAGCCGCTCCAACGCCTCGCGCGACGCGCCGCTGCGCAGCGATCGGATCGTGCCATCGCGCCAATGGGCGACCCGCGCCGCCGCCCAGTCGGCATCGGCAAAGCCCATCTCCTTGAGCTGCGCCTTCAGCCTGTCCTCGTCATGCGACAGACTGCCATCGTCGGGCGCGGCGGTCAGCCGGTCATAATTGGCGCCCACCCACTCGACATGCGGCCGCAGCAGGTCGAGCAGCGCCGCCCCGTCTGCCAGACCATGCAAGCGTGCGACATTGTCCAGCGAGTCCGGGTTCTTGGGCAATTCATGGGTCTGCCGGTCCTCGACCATCTGCAGGCGATGCTCGATCGTGCGGAACAGGATATAGGCTTCGTCCAGCCGCGCGGCCGCCTCCGCCTCGATCACGCCCGCCGCGGCCAGCGCGCGCAGCGCCGTGCGCGTATGGCCCGACCGCAACGACGGATCGCGCCCACCATGGATCAACTGATGGACCTGGGCGAAAAACTCCACCTCGCGAATGCCGCCGCGCCCGCGCTTGAGGTCATAGCCCGGCCCGAACGCCTGCCCCTGCGCATAATGGTCGCGGATGCGCCGGCTGATGTCGGTGATCGCATCGATCGCGCCGAAATCCAGGCTGCGTCGCCACACGAAGGGGCGGATCTGGCGCAGGAAATACTCGCCCAGCGCCATGTCGCCCGCCGCCGGCCGGGCGCGGATGAAGGCGGCCTGTTCCCAGCCCATCGCGGTCGACTCATAATAGCCGATCGCCGCCTCCACCGGCAGCGCGATCGGCGTGGCTTCGGGGGATGGCCGCAGCCGCAGGTCGACGCGGAAGACATAGCCGTCGCCGTCTCGTGCATTCAGTATCTCGCTGACCCGCCGGCCGATCCGCACCGCCGCGTCGGCCACATCCTCCCGCTCGCCATGCGGCAGAGTGGTGGGATCATAGAGCAGGATCGGGTCGATATCGGACGAGTAGTTGAGTTCGCGGCTGCCATGCTTGCCCAGCGCCAGCACGACGAAGCCCTGTGGCACGGCATCGGGATAGCGTTCGGCAAAGGTCGCGGCCAGCGCCTCCTCCAGCGCCTTGTCGGCAAAGTCGGACAGGGTGCGCGTCACCCGGTCCATGTCCCAGGCCCCGGCCAGGTCTGCCGCCGCCGTCACCAGCGCGATCGCGCCGCGCCGCCGCCGCAGCGATCTGGCCACGCCATCCTCTGGCACGCCCTGCGCCTGCGCCGCCGCCATCGCCGCGTCGAAATCGCCCGTCGCCAGCAGCGCGACGACGGCCGGATAACGGTCCATCTGTCGCGCCAGAAAAGGCGAATGCGCGCGTATCCGCGCCTCCAGGTCGATCCAGTCCGTCACGCTTCCGTCTCCTTGTTGACGGCGATATCGCGTCCGAATGCGACGAAATCCAGAAACTTTTGGCTTACATGGCCGTTCTGTGTCTCATGGAAATGCAGCGAAAACCTCTTGGCCGATCGGCACCGGGACGGGACAGCGGCGGCGCCCGCGTCGTCAATGTCGGCCTGCCCCTGCCCTATGAAGGCGTGGGCAAGGCGCTGCGGTCCAGCTTCTCCGCGCAGCGCGACACTCTGCCGGACGATATGCTGGCGCTGCTGGCGAAGCTTGATCAGCATTAACCAATAAAGCGCAGACATTTTTTCATGTCTTGCCGCTAAGGCCCGAATCTCTTTCCATTTTCAGGCGGGAATGCGGGTCAACGATGATGTACAAGGTCTTTGCCGGCGGCACGCTGGTGGTCGCACCGATGATCGTCCTCGCGCTGCAGAATTTCGCACCGCATCACCAGCCAATCGCTCAGCCTAGCGAAGCCCAGCCGGTCGCCACGCCGGTTGCGCCGCCGCCTCCGCCCGTCGCCCCCAGTGCGCCACAGGACTTTGCCGTCCCGTCCTTGGGGGAACCGATGGCCGATGCCGGTCAGCCCAGCATCATGCCGCCGCTGGACACGGCCGCGTCCGTCAGTCCGGGGTCGGCGGGCTCGCCCCCGCCAGGCTCCCCCAACGCCGAACATTGATCGCGCCTACAGCGCCCCCTTGAACGTATCGCACTGGGCCGGATCGCCACTGTCCAGCCCCTTGCGCAGCCAGCTCATGCGCTGCTCGCTGGTGCCATGGGTGAAGCTTTCCGGCACCGGCCGCCGTCCGGCCGACTTCTGCAGCGTATCGTCGCCGATCGACTGCGCCGCCTTCATGCCCTCTTCCAGGTCGCCGGCTTCCATCAGGCCCGTGCGCTTGGCCCAGACACCGGCATAACAATCGGCCTGCAGCTCCACCTTCACCTGCAACGCATTGCCCTGCGCCTCGCTGACGCGGCGCTGTTGCTGGTTCACCTGGCCCAGCGTGCCTTCCAGATCCTGGACATGATGGCCCACCTCATGCGCGATGACATAGGCCTGGGCGAAATCGCCCGGCGCGCCGAAGCGATCGCGCAATTCGGTGAAGAAATCGGTGTCGAGATAGACCTTCTGGTCGTTCGGGCAGTAAAATGGCCCCATCGCGCTCTGCGCCGCGCCACAGCCCGACGTGCCGCTCTGCGCATAGAAGGACAGGATGGTCGGCTGATAGGTCTGGCCGGCTTCCTTGAAGATCTGGCCCCAGACCCGCTCGGTCGATCCCAGCACCTTCAATGACCAATGCTGGATCTCGGTCAGCTTGCTCGCATCCTGGCTACCCGCCGGCGCGCTCTGCGGCGCCTGTTGCTGCACGCCGCCACCGCCGCCCAGCAGGCTGAGCGGATTGACGCCCATCACCGCCAGGATGATCAGCACCACGACGATGCCGCCGCAGCCGAAGCGACTGCCGATCAGCGGCAGCAGCAATCCCAGGCCGCCCATCCCGCCGCCGCCGCCGAAACCGCCGCCGCGCCCGTCCTGCACCTCGAAATTGCTGCTTTCCTGTTCGTCGTCGAGCCGCACCCTGGCCTCCCTCGCATCCTGTTCCCGTGCCTACTGCATAACCGGCTGGCTGCAAACCATCGGCTGACGATGCACGTTCCATCGACGGGAACGAGTTTGTTACGAGACATTAAGTTGGAATGGCCGGACCAAAACCTATATTGCAGTGCGACATGGCCGACACCGAATCCCGACCGCGCCGCCGCGCCACCACGCCCCTCCCCCTCCCCCGCGAAGTCGCATTGCTGTTGCAGGGGGGCGGCGCGCTCGGCTCCTTCCAGGCTGGCGTCTATCAGCGGCTCGATGAACTGGGGGTCGATGTCAGCTGGGTCGCGGGCATTTCGATCGGCGCGGTCAATGCCGCGATCATCGCCGGCAACCCGCCCCACCGGCGCCTGAGCCAGCTCAAGAAATTCTGGCTGACCGTCTCGGGCGGCATGCCCAACATGATCCTGCCGGAAATCGACCATATCCGCGAGGCCGCCCATCTGATGGCCGCCGGCACGGTCGCGACCCTGGGCGTGCCCGGCATGTTCCGCCCGCGCCTGTGGCCAGCGCCGCTGATGCCCGAAGGATCGGCCGGCGCGATCAGCTTCTATGACAGCGCGCCCTTGAAGGACACGCTCGACGCCTGTGTCGACTGGGATCTGCTCAATGACGGGCCGGTCCGCCTGTCGGTCGGTGCGGTCGATGTCGAAAGCGGCAATTTCGCTTATTGGGACACGCGCGGTCCTGGCGGCAACACCCGCATCGACGCCCGCCATATCATGGCCTCGGGCGCGCTGCCGCCGGGCCTGCCCCCGGTCGAGATCGATGGGCGCTGGTATTGGGATGGCGGCATCGTCTCCAACACCCCGCTCGCCCATGTCCTCAACCATCAGACCGACGACATGCTGGTGTTCCAGGTCGATCTCTTCCCGGCCGAAGGGCCGATGCCGCGGCAGATGACCGATGTCTATTCGCGCATGAAGGACATCCAGTATAGCAGCCGCACCCGGCAGGTGACCGACCAGTATCTGCGCCTGCGCCGCGAGCATGGCGCGATCAAGGCGCTGCTCGACAAGCTGCCGCCCGAACTGCAGGACGGGCCGGAGGCGCAGAAGCTGCGCGACATGCTCGATGGCGGATCGGTCAACATCGTCCACCTCATCTACCGCACCCGCGCCTGGGAAAGCGGCGCGAAGGATTTCGAATTTTCCCGCGCGACCATGCTCGACCATTGGAGCCAGGGTCGCGAAGCGGTGGAAGAGGTGATGCACAAGGGCGACCTCATCGCCCGCAACATCCTCGACGGAAAGAGCGCGACCTTCGATCTCGACGCGCCGGATCATCTCAAGGAGAAAATGGCATGAGCAAGTCCCTCGCTGGCAAGACCGCCCTGATCACCGGCTCCACCTCGGGCATCGGGCTTGCCTATGCCAAGGCGCTGGCCGGCGAAGGCGCCAATGTCGTGATCAACGGCTTTGGCGACGCGGACGGAATTGAGAAGGAACGGCTCGGCCTTGAAGCCCTCTCGGGCGCCAAGGCGCTCTACAGCGGCCATGACCTGACCAAGGTCGACCAGATCGAGGCGATGATGAAGGAAGCGGCCGATGCCTTCGGCGGCGTCGACATCCTCATCAACAATGCCGGCATGCAGCATGTCGCCCCGGTCGAGGAGTTCCCGCTCGACAAATGGGACCTCATCATCGCGCTCAACCTCAACGCCGCCTTCCACACCACGCGCCTCGCCATTCCTTACATGAAGGACAAGAAGTGGGGCCGGATCATCCAGACCGCCTCGGCCCACTCGCTGGTCGCTTCGCCCTTCAAGAGTGCCTATGTGACCGCCAAGCATGGCCTCAACGGCTTCACCAAGACGGTCGCGCTGGAAGTCGCCACCTTCGGCATCACCGCCAACTGCATCTCGCCCGGCTATGTCTGGACCCCGCTCGTGGAAAACCAGATTCCCGACACGATGAAGGCGCGGAACATGACCCGCGAGCAGGTGATGAACGACGTGCTGCTCGCCGGCCAGCCGACCAAACAGTTCGTCACCGCCGAACAGGTCGCCGCCACCGCCCTCTATCTCTGCAGCGACGCCGCCGCCCAGATCACCGGCGCCAACCTGTCGATCGACGGCGGCTGGACCGCCCAATAAGCGCCATCGCCCGGTCGATATGACCGGGCACGCGATTGACTCCCCTTCCCCCTTGGCCGCGAACTGACGGCCAAAAGGGGAAGAGGATCGCGCCATGGCGCCAGACCAGTGCCGCATCACCGATCAGGTCGCCATCGTCACGGGCGGCGGCGCGGGCATCGGCCGCGCCATCGCGCTCGCCCTGGCGGAGGCCGGCGCCGACATCGTCATCGCCGACATCCTCCCCGAACGCGGCGCGGAAGTGGCGGCGCGCGTTGCGGAACTGGGCCGTACCTGCCTCGCCATCCCGACCGACATGGCCCAGCCCGATCAGGTCGCGGCGATGGTGGACGCGGCCCAGGCCCGCTTCGGCCGCATCGACATCCTCGTCAACAATGTCGGCGGCGTCAGCCGGAAGGCCTTTCTCGACCAGAGCCAGAATAGCTGGCGCCGCCATATCGACCTCAACCTCGTCTCGATGCTCGCCGCCACCTCGGCCGCCGTGCCGCACATCATCGCCGGCGGACGCGGCGGCGCCATCATCAACGTCTCGAGCATCGAAGGATCGCGCGCCGCGCCGGGCTATGCCGTCTATGCCGCCTGCAAGGCGGGGATGAACAATTTCACCCGGACCATGGCGCTGGAGCTGGCCGACCATGGCATCCGCGTGAACGCGATCGCGCCCGATTTCACCACCACGCCGGGCACGCGCGGCAATCCCCCCGGCCCGGTGGACGAAGCGACCTGGTTCCCCGTGCCGCCCGCCATGGCCGATGCCACCGCCCGCCGCATCCCGCTGCAACGGCCGGGCATCGACCGCGAATGCGGCCAGGCCGCCCTGTTCCTCGCCTCGCCGATGAGCAGCTACATCACCGGCACCATATTGCCGGTCGACGGCGGCAGTTGGGCCTCGTCCGGCTGGGTCCGCAATGCCGCCCGCCAATGGGTGCTGGTCGAACCGCATGGAGTGTCCGACGCATGAAGATCAACGTCCCCCTGCCCTTCGATCATGCCGACCTGCCCGACGAGTTCGGCACGATGGCGGCGGTCGCGGAAATCGGCCGCACGGTGGAGCGGGCCGGCTTCCACGCCGGCCTCGTCACCGACCATCCGGTGCCGACCGGCCGCTGGCTCGACGCTGGCGGCCATCACGCCCAGTCGCCCTTCGTCATGCTCGCCCTGCTCGCGGCCCACACCACGACCCTGCGGCTCCAGACCGGCATCCTCGTCCTGCCCTATCGCACCCCCTTCATCGTCGCGCGCGACATCACCACGCTCGACGCCTACGCCGGCGGCCGGGTGACGCTCAGCGTCGGCGCCGGCTATCTCAAGGGCGAATATCGCGCGCTGGGCGTCGATTTCGACCAACGCAACGAACTGATGGACGAATATCTGCGCGCGCTACGCACCGCCACGACGGGCGAGGAATTTGCCTTCGAGGGCACGGGCTATCAGGCGTTCGGCAACCGCATCATCCCCGGATCGCCGCAAAAGCCCGGCCTGCCCCTCTATGTCGGCGGCAATGCCAAGCGCGCGATCCGCCGCGTGGTCGATCTCGCCGACGGCTGGAACCCCTTCTTCACCGCCGGCGGCGGCGTCAACAGCGCCACCACCCGCACCGCCGCGATGGAGAATGAGGCCGATCTTCAGGCCGGCATCGCCTATATGCGCGACTATGCGGCACAGGTCGGCCGCACCGCTTTGCCCGACGTGATCCTGGGCGGCGTCAACAAGCCGGGCGAGGATCTGTCCAACCAGCAGATCGTCGACCGCATCGGTACCTATGCGCAACTGGGCGTCACCGCCTGCGGCGTGACGGTCAAGGGCCGCACCCGTTCCGAATGGTGCGACAATGCCGCCCGCATCGGCGAAGAGGTGATCGCGAAAATCTAGGGAACGCCGATCACCGTTTCGGGCTGCTCGGGATAGGCACGCAGCAGCGCGTTGCACAGTGCCGTGGCGGCACTAGCCCGCTTGTCGGCCGGGCGGACCGTCACCGCGCTGCCGCTCCAGATCACCGCCGCGTCGCCGCGCCGATGCAGGCGCATCTCCAGTTCGGTGCGTTCGAGCGCGACATGGCGCGTCTTGCCGGACGGCACCGCCAGCGAGAGGCTCGATCCCACCGCGCCGGATACGCCGCCAGGCATCAGGTCGGAATTGCTCTTCTCGACCTTGCCGGTCCCGGTCCCGACCTCGGACGCGCGAATGACCAGTTCCATGACCAGCGCGGCATGGCCATCGTCCAGCAAGGTAAAGCCCTTGTCCGACAGGGCCAGGGTGGCCGCATCGACAAAGGCGTCCGCCGCACCCGCCTGCCCGCTCGCATCCTCCCGCATGGACACCGATATGGTGCCGCCGCTCGGCACATCCGCCGCCGATGCCATCGCCGGCAGCAGCAGCGCCGCTGCAACCATCAGCATGGATCGCACCCATTTCCGCGTGCCAGGCAATCGCTTCTGATCCATCAAGGCTCGATCATCCATCCCAAGCCGAACAGGTCGGCGGCCAACACCGCCATGCCTAGCCGAGCAGCAGCCTGCCGACAATCGCGCGCCCTAGCACTGGTCCCACCGCGCCATTCTCACACGATATTCATTTGCCTTCCCGCGCGCGGCATGACAGCGGCGGAGCATGACGAACCGATCGCCCCGCCATCCGCTCCTGATCGCGCTGCTGCGCTGCAAGCCGGTGCTCGACTTCATCGGCGACGATCCGGATACGAAACCGCTCGCCCGCAATATCGGCCTGTTCCAGCTGACCATGCTGGGCGTCGGTGCAACCATCGGCACGGGTATCTTCGTGGCGCTGACCACCGCCGTGCCCGAAGCGGGGCCGGCGGTAACCTTGTCCTTCGTCATCGCCGGCATCACCGCCGCGCTGACCGCGCTCTGCTATGCCGAAATGGCCTCGGCCGTGCCGGCGTCGGGCTCCTCCTATTCCTATGCCTATGCGACCATGGGCGAACTCGCCGCCTTCCTGATCGGCAGTTGCCTGCTGCTGGAATATGGCGTCTCCGCCTCCGCCATTGCCGTGGGATGGGGGCAGTATCTGAACGAGCTTCTTTCGATCAGCACCGGCTGGCGCCTGCCCGACATCATCGCCCGGCCACCCGGTGCGGGCGGTATCGTCAACCTGCCCGCCGTGCTGCTGGTCGGCCTGTGCCTCATCCTGCTGCTGCGCGGCACGCGGGAATCGACCACTGCCAACGCCATATTGGTGATCGCCAAGCTCGCCGTGCTGGCGCTGTTCGTGGTGGTCGCGCTCGCCCATTTCCAGCCGACCAATTTCCATCCCTTCGCGCCCAAGGGCATGGTCGGCATCGGCGCCGCCGCTTCCTCCATCTTCTTTTCCTATATCGGCATCGATGCGGTCTCGACCGCCGGCGAGGAAGTGCGCAATCCGCGCCGCGACCTGCCGCTCGCCATCATCCTGTCGCTGCTGATCGTCACCGCCGCCTATATATTGGTCGCGGTCGCAGCGATCGGCGCCCAGCCCTGGACCGAGTTTGCCGGGCAGGAAGCGGGCCTGGCCGTCATCCTCCACAACCTCACCGGTGCGGGCTGGCCGGCGGTGATCCTGTCCTTGGGCGCCATCGCCTCGATCTTCAGCGTCACCCTGGTGGTGATCTACGGCCAGACCCGCATCCTCTATGCCATGGGCCGCGACGGGCTGCTGCCCGCCTTCTTCTGCCGGGTCGATCCGGTGCGCCATGTGCCGCGCCAGAATACGTGGATCGTCGCGATCGGCGTCGCCCTGCTCGCCGCCTTCGTGCCACTGGACGTGCTGGTCAACCTCACCAGCATGGGCACGCTGATCGCCTTTGCGACCGTGTCGATCGGCGTCATCATCCTGCGCCGCACCCGGCCGGACCTGCCGCGCGGCTACAAGGTGCCCTTCTATCCGGTCCTGCCGATCGCCAGCACGCTCTTCTGCGCCTATCTGATCTTCGGCCTGCCGGCCGACACCTATGCGCTGTTCGCGGTCTGGGTTGGTGCTGCCGCCCTGCTCTATTTCGGCTATTCAATGCGGCGCTCGGCACTGGCCCAGCGCTGATCGGTCAGCGGCGCGATACGCGCGGCACGAAGATGATCGGATCGATATCAAGCACCGGCTTTGCCGGCGCCGGCGTATCGACCTTGGTCACGGCATCCGCCGCCGCCATCTGCTCGATCGTCAGCGAGGGATGCAGCCGATCCCTGGTCACCGTCACCAGCCCGCCCAGGCTGGTCATGCCGAACAGCTTCTGGGCAAAGGCATAGGGCAGGCGGATGCAGCCATGGCTGGCCGGATAGCCCGGATTATGTCCGGCATGCAGCGCAATGCCGTCCCAGGTCAGCCGCTGCATGAAGGGCATGGGCGCATTGCTGTAGAGGTTGGACCGGTGCCACTGGTTCTTCTGCAGGATCGGATAGTCGCCGGTCGGAGTGCTGTGCCCGGCCATGCCGGTCGACACGCTCGCCATGCCGACCAGCCGGTCGCCGCTATAGACATGGGCCATCTGCCGGTCGATGCTGATGACCAGATGGATCGGCCCGTCGAGCGGCCCTTCCTCCAGCCAGCGATAGCCACCCGGCGCCAGCGCACCAGCCTTCGCCGCCGGCCGCGCGCGCTTGACCGGCGCGGCCGCCTGCACCGGCAGCGACAGCGCGCCAACAAGCAGGAACAGGCTGGAAAGGCCGGAACGGGCGAAGGACATGAATCCCTTCTTAAGCATGCGCCACACCCGCGCCAGCCCTCAAATCATCCCCATCCCGCCCCGCGACGGGACAGCATCGTCAGATCAGCAACAGTTGCGCCACCGGCGAAAAACTGCGCCGGTGCAGCGGCGTCGGCCCATGTTCACGCAGCGCCGCCATATGCTTGGCGCTGACATAGCCCTTGTTGCTCTCCCACCCATAATGCGGATGCTCGGCGGCGGCCGCGATCATGATCCGGTCGCGCTCTTCCTTGGCCAGGATCGATGCGGCGGCGATCGACAGGCATTTGGCGTCGCCCTCCACCACCGCGGTCGAGGGCCAGCGCCAGTTGGGACAGCGATTGCCATCGACCAGTATATGGGCGCACTCCTGCCCCAGCGCCTCGACCGCGCGGGTCATGGCCAGCATCGTCGCCCATAATATGTTGAGTTCGTCGATCTCGGCTACGCTGGCGATGCCCAGCCCCCAGCACAGCGCACGAGCCTTGACCTCCCCCTCCAGCGCAGCTCGCTTTTTGGCGGTCAGTTTCTTGGAATCATTGAGCCCCTCGGGGCAATCCTCCTGTCGCAGGATCACGGCCGCCGCGACCACCGGCCCCGCCAGCGGCCCACGCCCGGCCTCGTCCACCCCGGCAACCAGGCCGGGATGATGGATCAGTTCATGCGCAAAATCAGGCATAGGCGTGGAAGCCGAAGGGGTTGCCCATCGGGCCATGGCCCGCGCCAAGCCCCGGCGCCAGCGCCAGCGCCTCGCGCACATATTTGCGGCCACGCTCGACCGCCTCGATCAGGTCCAGCCCCAGCCCCAGGCCGGTCGCGATCGCGCTCGCCAGGGTGCAGCCAGTGCCATGGCTGTGCCGCGTGTCGATCCGCGCATTGCTCCACGCCTTGCGCACGCCCTGCGGTCCGATCAGCCGGTCGGTCAGCATCGGCCCCTCGCCATGGCCACCCTTGGCCAGCACATGGGTGGCGAAACGGATCGCGATTTCCTCGCCGCCCAGCGCCGCCAGTTCGGGGATATTGGGCGTCACCAGCGTGGCGATGGCCATCAGCCGCTCGAACGCCGCGATGGTTGCATCGTCCGCCAGCAGCGACCCGCTGGTCGCGACCATGACGGGATCGAAGACAATCGGCACATGATCCAGCAATGCCAGCCGCTCGGCCACCGCTGCCGCCGTTTGCGCCGAACCGATCATGCCGATCTTGACCGCATCGACGCCGATGTCGCTGATCACGCTGTCCATCTGCGCCAGCACCATCTCGGTCGGCACCGGGTGGACGCCCTGCACGCCCAGCGTGTTCTGCGCGGTGATCGCGGTGATCGCGGTCATGGCATGGCCGCCCAGCAGCGTGACCGTCTTGATATCCGCCTGGATACCGGCGCCGCCGCCACTGTCCGACCCGGCAATGATGAGAATGCGGGGCACGCTCATCCCTTGAACTTGCGCTCCGTGGAGGCGGGGTTGTTCGCCAGCGCCTTCCCCATCCGGGTCGGCCGGTCCATCAGTTCGCCGCCGCAATTGGGGCAGCGATCGTCCAGCGCCTCGGCACAGGGCGCGCAATAAGTGCATTCGAACGAACAGATGAACGCGCCGGGCTCATCGGCCGGCAGGTCGGTGCCGCAGCGTTCGCAATCGGGCCGCATGTCAAGCATCACGCCGCCGCCTTCTCGACAGCCGCGCAGATGCGCTCGACCACATCCTTGACCTGATCCTCGCGGTCGCCTTCCGCCATGACGCGGATCACCGGTTCGGTGCCGGACGGACGGATGACCAGCCGGCCCGACCCGTTCAGTTCAGCCTCGGCCTGGGCGATCACGCGTTGCACCGCCTCATCCTCCAGCGGCTTGCCGCCGGCGAAGCGGACATTCTTGAGCAGTTGGGGCACCGGATCGAACTGGTGCAGCGTCTCGCTCGCCGGCTTGCCCGAGCGGACCAAGGCGGCCAGCACCTGCAGCGCGGCGACCGTGCCGTCCCCGGTGGTCGCATAGTCCGACAGGATCATGTGGCCGGACTGTTCGCCGCCGACATTGAAGCCGCCCTCGCGCATCCGCTCCAGCACATAGCGATCGCCTACCTTGGTGCGTTCCAGGCCGATGCCCTGCCCGGTCAGGAAGCGTTCGAGGCCCAGGTTCGACATGATCGTCGCCACCAGCCCGCCACCGCGCAGCGTGCCGGCGCGGGCGAAATTGGAGGCAATCAGCGCCATGATCTGGTCGCCGTCGACAATCTGGCCCTTTTCATCGACCACGATCAGCCGGTCGGCGTCGCCGTCCAACGCGATGCCGATGTCGGCGCCGGAGGAGACGACGGTTTCCTGGCACAGCAAGGGCGAGGTCGATCCGCATCCGTCATTGATATTGGTGCCATTGGGCGTGACGCCGACCGCGACCACTTCCGCGCCCAGTTCCCAGAAGGCCGACGGCGCGACCTGATAGGCGGCGCCATTGGCGCAATCGACCACGATCTTGAGTCCGTCGAGGCGCAGGTCGGCGGGGAAGCTGGACTTGACCGCATGGATATAGCGGCCACGCGCATCCTCGACCCGGCGGGCGCGGCCGATATCCTTGGACGCGGCCAGCGGCACGTCCTGGTTCAGCAGCGCCTCGATCTTCAGCTCATCCTCGTCCGACAGCTTGTAGCCATCCGGGCCGAACAGCTTGATGCCATTGTCATAATAGGGATTATGGCTGGCCGAGATCATGACGCCCAGGTCGGCGCGCATCGAATGGGCCAGCATGGCGACGGCCGGCGTCGGGATCGGGCCGAACTGGACCACGTCCATGCCGACCGCGGTAAAGCCCGCGACCAGCGCATTCTCGACCATATAGCCCGACAGACGGGTATCCTTGCCGATCACCACCCGGTGGCGATGGCTGCCGCGCTGGAAATGGGTGCCGGCCGCCATGCCGACCTTCATCGCCAGTTGCGGCGTCATCGGCCACTGGTTGGTGCGACCACGAATACCGTCAGTGCCGAAATATTGTCTGCTCATGCGATCCTGCCCCAGGGCGGCTATGGGTAAAACTCACCTCCCCCATAGCAATCTTTGATCGACTTTCCACCGCTGTCCCGGCATCGCCGCCGCATGGAAAATTTCAATGCCGCCGTCGACGCGCTGTCCAGCGCAGTCTTCTTCAAGGTTCCCCTGTTCGGCGCGCAGATCGAGCTGATCGTGCTCTATCTGGCGCTCCCCATGCTGTTCTTCACCATCTGGCTCGGCTTCCCCAATGTCACCCAGGTGGGCCGGGCGATCCGCATCCTGCGCAGCCAGCCGCATGAGGGCGAGGCGAAGGGCGATGTCAGCCAGTGGGGCGCGCTGTCCACCGCCCTGTCCGGCACCATTGGCCTGGGCAATATCGCCGGGGTCGCGGTGGCGCTGACCATGGGCGGGCCGGGCGCGATATTGTGGATGTTCATCATCGGCTGGTTCGCGATGACGGTGAAGATGGCGGAGGTCACGCTGGGCCTCAAATATCGCGTCTTCGACGAACGCGGCCATGTCCATGGCGGGCCGATGTATGTGCTCAAGGCCGTCGGCGCAGCGCGCGGCTGGCCGAAGATCGGGCTGGTTCTGGGCGGCGCCTATGCCTTCTTCGCCCTGTTCGGCGCGATCCCGATGGTGCAGGTCAACCAGAGCTTCGCCCAGGTGAAGGTGGTCACCGGCATGACCAATGGCTGGGCCTATGGCGTGTTCATCGCGGCGGCCGTCGCGCTGGTCACGATGGGCGGCGCGGCCTGGCTGGGCGAAGTGTCGAAGCGCCTGACCCCGCTCAAGGTCACCGTCTATCTGGGCGGCGTCGCGGCGATCCTGATCCTGCATGCCGACGCCATTCCCGGCGCGCTGGCGCTGATCTGGCACGGCGCCTTTTCCAGCGATGCGGCCACCGGCGGGGCGATCGGCGCCTTTGTCGCGGGCATGCGCCGCGCGGTCTTCGCCAGCGAGGCGGGCGTCGGCTCCGCCGTCATGGCGCACAGCCTGGCCCGCGCCCGCCATCCGGTGTCCGAAGGGCTTGTCGCGCTGCTGGAGCCGCTGCTCGGCACCATGATCGTCTGCGCGCTGGGTGGGCTGGCGCTGGTCGTCGCGGGCACCTGGAACAATGGCCTTGAGGGCATCGCCATCACCTCCGCCGCCTTTGCCAAGGTGTCGCCCTGGTTCCCCTGGCTGCTCGCCGTCGTCGTCTTCCTTTTCGCCTATTCGACGCTGGTCGCCTGGGGCTTCTATGGTCTCCAGGCCTGGGGCTATCTGTTCGGCAACGGGCCGCGCGCCCAATGGGTCTACAAGATCCTCTATGTCGTCGCCCTGCCCCCGGCCGCCGCGATCGACCTCGGCCGGGTGGTCGGCATCGTCGACAGCAGCTTCTTCCTGATGGCGATCCCCAATGTCATCGCCCTCTATCTGTGCGCCGGCGAGCTGCGCCGCGACGTGAAGGCCTATCTGGCGGAACAGGCTTAACTTCGCACATTTCCCGCACATTCTGACATAATCTTGCGGGGCCGCGATCCTATCGGAAAGCGGCCCCGTTCTTATAGCATGGCCTTAACCAGATAGGACAGAAACGAAAAAGGCCCCGCCTGTCGGCGGAGCCTCTTCGTTGGTGCAGACGGTGGGGCGTCAGATCTTGTCGCCGAGCGCACCCTTGACCGAGCCGGCCACATCCTGGGCCGTACCCTTAGCCTTCTGCAGCTTGCCTTCGGCTTCCAGGCGTTCATTATCCGTGGCCTTGCCGATCGCTTCCTTCGTGGCACCGGCGGCCTTGTTCCCCGCAGCCTTCACCTTGTCGGTCAGTTCACCCATATGGTTTCTCCTTGGAAGTGGCTTTCGCCCTGTCAACCATCGGACTGGGGGAAAGGTTTCCATCGAAACGCGGGCGTCACGACAAAATCAGGGCTTGATCCCGTAGCGCGCATAGACGGCGTCGATGCGCGGATCGATGCGCCGGGCGACCGCGATTTCCGCGTCACCCTCGCTCGCCCGGCCCAGCCGGTGCAGCACGATGCCGCGCATGTAGCGGCTCGGCTCCTTGCCCGGCTCCTGCGCGACGACCACGTCCAGGTCGCGCAGCGCATCGTCGAACCGGCCCATGCGGAACCACAGCATCGCCCGGCTGTCGAGCGCGGCCATGCTGCCCGAACTCAGCTCCACCGCCTTGGTGCAATCCTGCATCGCACTCTCCAGCTCGACATTGCGCGATCCCTTGACCCAGCAACGCTCGTTGAACAGCCCGGTCATGCCCGGCTTTTCCGCCAGTTGCGCATCGATGATCTCGATCGCCTTGGCCGGATCGCCATAGGTTCCGAGCAGCGTCGCCTTGAAGCTGCGATAGCCGTCCCGCGCCTCGCCACCGATCGCGATCTTGGCGTCGACCATGCCCAGCGCATCGTCCAGCTTGCCGCTTTCCGCCAGATAGGTCGCGACCGTGCCGACCGCCGCGCCCGACGCCGGGTCGAGCTGGCGCGCCATCCGGCCGTCGGCCAGCGCGCCGGTCACGTCGCCGGTCTGGAACCGGCGATAGGCGCGCTGCAGATAGAGGTCGACGTCTGGCTTGATCCCGATCGCCTTGTCGAGATCGACCAGCGCATTCTTGTAATCGCCAATGCCCCAGCGGAAATTGCTGCGGCTGGAATAGCCGGTCGCATCCTCCGCATCGGCGGCGATCGCCTTGGCAAAGGTCGCCTCGACCGCCTTGGACTGCGGCCAGGCGGCGATGGTCGCCGGGCTGTAATCCCACAAATAGGTGGGCTTGGCCGGGCCGATCACATGCGGCGACATCGCCTGCACTGTCGCCAGCGCATCGCGCTCGTCGGGCAGGCGATCGGCCGCAATCTCGACGCCGGTGGCGTCGGTCCGCTCCTCGACATCCAGCACCCCGTCCTTCAGCTGCACGGTCCGGCGCAGGTCATAACCCGCCACCGTCTTGCTGAGGCCCTGCTCGCCTTCGATCGCATAGCCCTTGCCGCCCTGGGGCAGGCGCAGGCGCAGATGATAGCGAATGCCGATCGGCGCACCCGTCGCCACCGGAATCGCCAGCCAGGCGGGGCGTGCCCGGTCCGGCGCGAAGCTGATCTCGTCGATCAGCTTGCTGGCGTCGCGGCGATAGCGCCGGTCGCTGAGCTTCCAGGGCGAGCTGGTGACGCCATGGGCGGTGAAGGTGACGGTGGCCAAAGCCGCATCGGTGGTGACGCCGACCTGGCTATATTGAGCGGTGCCGACCTGCTCGCTGAAAAAGCCCTGCACCATCTCGTCGCGCCGCTTTGCATCCATCTGGCCCAGGCCTGTGCTGATCATCGTCGCGATCTGCCCACGCAACACCGCCTTGGCATCGAACACGGTCGGCAGCTTCTCATGCCCGCTTTCGTCGGCCTCGACACTGACGTCGATCGTCGGCCGGGCATTGGCATGGGTCTGGATCGGCATCAGTTCCGCGCCGGCGGTGCGCACCGGCAGCACCGATCCGAAGCGCGGCGTATCGCCGATATCCTCCAGCCGCGATCCCAGGCCCGTGCCGTCCAGCCAG
Source organism: Sphingobium sp. L-44 (assembly GCF_056859495.1). Taxonomy (NCBI): domain Bacteria; kingdom Pseudomonadati; phylum Pseudomonadota; class Alphaproteobacteria; order Sphingomonadales; family Sphingobiaceae; genus Sphingobium; species Sphingobium sp. L-44. The sequence continues at coordinate 22,050 of NZ_JBSXOQ010000040.1, forward strand.
TATGACTGGCCATCGATCACCGCACGCACCAGCACATGGTCGAAGGCCGCGGCCGTGGGCAACCGTTCCGGCACGGAATCGCCCAGGGTCGAACTGGCCAGCACCGGCTCCGCCTCGATCCCCAGCCCGCGCAGCAGCGAAAGCAGCAGCAGCGTCTTCGCCTTGCAGTCGCCATAGCGCAGCGTCCAGGTCTCGGCCGGCTTCTGCGGGACATAATTGCCGCCATTCATGCCGACCATGAGATAGCGGACATGGTCCTGCACCAGTTGCAGCGCAGCCGCCGCCTTTTCCTTCGGCGATCCCGGCAGCGCCTTGAGCTTGGCCAGTTCACCCGCCAGCGGCGATCCATCGGCGATCAGCCCGTCGGTCGCATAGAGCGGCGCCATCGTCTTCGACACATCGGCCCAGTTGGCGAAGGTCGACAGTTCGAACAGCGGCGGATGGGTGAAGCGGGTCGGCGCGTCGGCCGGCATTTCCGGCTGCTTGGCCAGCGGCACGGCAAAGCTCAGCTCGGTGAGGCCGCCCTTCTTGACCGGCTTGGCGTCGACGCCGCTCGCCAGCAGCTTCCAGCGCGGCGCATCCGCATCGTCCCACAACAGGCGGACCCGGCCATAGCCCAGTCGCAGCGGCGCGGCCGGCAGGGCCGAGACATTCTGGACATGGCCGCCCAGCGCATCATCCTTGCTGGTGGTCGAATAGCGCAGCCGCACCACATCGCCCACCTGCACCCCCTCGACCGCCATGGTCGCGGTCAGGATGCCACTGATCTGCAGCGCTTCCAGCCCCTGCTCGCGGCGCAGCACTGTGAATTTCTTGCCGCTGGCCAGCGCATCGATCACCTGATCGCCGCGCAGGATCGTCAGTTCATGGATGATGAGGTCGCCCTTGTCCGGCGCCCAGGGCAGCGTCAGCGACGACAGCTGGGTCAGCGCCTCGGCCGAACCGGCGCGGGTGGCGATGTCGGCATAGTTCCACAGCTGGCCCTTCTCGACCCGCTGCTGGCTGTCGAGGATCATCATCGAGGGCGGATCGCCATCGGCCGCCAGCTTGGGCATCGCCGCCTTGTCGATCCAGCCGGGGGCCGGCTGATACAGCGGCACCTCTCCGGCAAAGGCAGGCGCCACAACCGTCATGGCCGCCGAAGCCGCCAACCACCCAAAATGTCTCATTTCCCCCCGAACTTCCTTTTGCACTAAGCCCCGTTTGACCGAAGGCTATGGCATCGCGGCGAAGCGCTCAAGGGGAAGCATCACGCGCAAAGAAAAAGGGGCCGGAAAACCGGCCCCTTCTCGAAATTCGCGGCAGTCGCGAAGCGGATTAGCGCTTCGAGAACTGGAAGCTGCGGCGGGCCTTGGCCTTGCCGTACTTCTTACGCTCGACGACGCGGCTGTCGCGGGTCAGGAAGCCTTCGGCCTTGACCGCGCTGCGCAGCGCCGGCTCATACTTCGACAGAGCCTGGGCAATGCCGTGCTTCACAGCACCGGCCTGGCCCGACAGACCGCCGCCCTTGACGGTGGCGATCACGTCATACTGACCTTCACGGTCGGTGACGCCGAAGGGCTGGTTGATGACCAGACGCAGGGTCGGGCGAGCGAAATAGACTTCCTGGTCACGGCCGTTGACCGTGATCTTGCCGGTGCCGGGCTTCACCCACACGCGGGCCACGGCGTCCTTGCGGCGGCCGGTGGCATAGGCGCGGCCGAGGCCGTCGATTTCCTGGGCGCGCAGCGGAGCCGAGGGCTGGGCCGGCGCGGCAGCGACGGGCGCTTCGCCTTCGACGGCAGCCGGGGCAGCGGCAGGAGCGGCAGTGGCCAGCGACGCGAGGTCGGACAGGGACTGACGGTTATCGGACATTATGCACCCACCTTGTTCTTGCGGTTGCGCGACGCGAAGTCGAGCACTTCGGGGTTCTGGGCTTCATGCGGATGCTCGGTGCCGGCGAAGATGCGCAGGTTGCGCATCTGCTGGCGGCCCAGCGGACCACGGGGGATCATACGCTCGACGGCCTTTTCCAGGACGCGCTCGGGGAAACGACCTTCCAGGATCTTCTGGGGGGTGGTTTCCTTGATGCCGCCGGCATAACCGGTGTGCTTGTAGTAAACCTTGTCGGTCAGCTTGCGGCCGGTGAACTTGACCTTGCCCGCGTTGATGATGATGACATTGTCACCGCAATCGACATGGGGGGTGAAGCTCGGCTTGTGCTTGCCGCGCAGGATATTCGCCACAGTCGAAGCGAGACGACCCACGACCAGCCCTTCGGCGTCGATCAGGATCCACTTCTTTTCGACCGTTGCCGGGGTTGCCGGCTTGGTGGTCTTCATCAGCGCCTTCATGGTGCCAATTCTCCAAGAATGAACAGTGAACCAGCTACCCTAGGGTCGCCGGAAGATGGGCGCTAATGACGTTTGGGGGCCGACAAGTCAAGAGATTCGGCGGCTTTCACGACGGGTAAAATAATACCACTCATTTGCCGGCGACGGTCAGGCTCCGCTTTTCGGTCAGCGTCTGGGCGCCCAGGGTCAGCCTGCGCTCCTGCGCATCGACCAGTCCCGTCTGTGCCGACACGATATAGCGCATCGCGACATGGGCGCCCTCCCCCTGCAGATCCTCCTGCAAGGTCAGGCGGTTGCCGTCATGGGCGGCAAGGACGGAATCACCCTCCACCGCGACGGCGCGGCCCAGCGGCGGGCCGGCCATGGTGCGCACGCCACGCGGCCTGGCATCGTCAACTTCGCTGTCAACGAACAGCAGCAACGGCTGCACCTCGCCCGACAGCAGCGCCAGCCGCCCCTCGGGCGTGAGACCATCGAGCAGGGTCAGGACATTCTTCGCCGTGCGTTGCCCCGCACTGCCCTCCGGCGCCTTTGCCACCATGGCGTTGAGCGCCTTTTCCATCGTCGCCCGGACATCGTCGACATTGTCGAGGCCGACGATCTTGCCATGGGTATCAAGGCGGAAGCGATGCTCTACCCCGATCAGCGGCGACAGGGCGGCGCGATAGGCATCGGCACCCGCGCCGGGCGCATCGCTGTCCAGGCTGCGCAGCGTGACATGCAGGATATAGCCATCCCCTGCCTTCTCGAAACGCAATATCCGGTCGGCCCGGAACAGGCTGTCACGGCCGTCGACCGGGCGATGCTGTTCGATGCGATAGAGCAGATCCTGCCCGGTCGGCGGCGCGAAGCCGATCGCGATCGGGGCGGCCAGCGCTGGTGAGGCGAGCACCAGCGACAGGAAGGCGATCACCCGCTTCATGCCAGTTGCTCCGCGACCCAGGCGGCGAAGGGCGGATGGGCAGCATCGACCGGCAGCGCCAAGATCGGCGGCACATCATAATCGTGCAACTGCGCGATCCGCGCCATCAGCGCGTCGCGCCGGTCGGCGCTGGTCTTGAACAGCACTGGGACTTCGGCGCCTTCTTCCACCTTGCCCTGCCATTCATAGATGGAGGTGCAGGGACCAAGGATATTGGCGCAGGCGGCCAGCCTCTCCTCGACCAGCGTGCGGGCGACGGCACGCGCCTGCTCGGCCGATCCGAACAGGCTGTAGACCAGCACGACCCCGCTCATGCCCGGCGCGATCCCACCGCATGGGCGCCCCAGGCGGCCGAGGCCACCACCAGCGCGCCGACCGCCTGGTGCAGCACGGCCAGCGGCAGGGCGATGCCGCTGATGACGGTGGCGATGCCCAGCAGCACCTGCGTGCCGACCGCCGCATTGATCGCGATCGACGCGCTGCGATGGCCCGCTGCCTTGGCCTTGCGCGCCAGGATGATCAGCATCGCCGCCGCAACCCAGGCCCACCAGCGGTGAATGAAATGGACCAAATAGGGATCGCTGGAGACGGTAGCCCAGAGCGAGCCGAGCCATTGGATGCCTTCGGGCACCAGATGGTCGTTCATCAGCGGCCAGGTGCTGGAGACATAGCCGGCGTCGAGGCCGGCGGTGAAGGCGCCGAACATCAGCTGGACCAGCAGCACCAGCAGGGTCGCCAGCGCAAAGGGCTGCAGCGCGGCGGGCCGGGCATAGGGATTGCGCGCCAGCGCCAGCAGGTCGAGCGCAGTCCAGATCAGCCCGCCGATGATGAAGAGCGCGGTCAGCAGATGCACGGCCAGCCGATAATGGCTGACATCGGTGCGCACCGACAGACCGGACTTCACCATCCACCAACCGATCGCGCCCTGCAACCCGCCCAGCGCCAGCAGCGCGACCAGCCGCCAGCCATAGCCGGCCGGGATCGCCCGGCGCGCCGCGAACCAGATCAGCGGCAGGGCAAAGGCGACGCCGATCAGGCGGCCGAGCAGCCGGTGCAGCCATTCCCAGAAGAAGATGAACTGGAAGGCGGCCAGGCTCATGCCCTTGTTGATCTCCTTATATTCGGGGATCTGCTGATAGTCGCGAAACGCCTCCATCCACTGGTCATGGGTCAAGGGCGGGATCGCGCCGGTGATCGGCTTCCACTGGGTGATCGACAGGCCGGATTCGGTGAGGCGCGTGATGCCGCCCACCACCACCATGCAGAAGACCAGCGCCGCCACGATGAGCAGCCAGCGGGCAATGGCAACGGGACGCGGAGCCGCGCTGAACGCGGTCGGGGAAGAACGTGTCATGCCCGGTCCATGCGCCCATGCCGCCCCCTATTCAAGAGGCACGGACTGGGACAAAAGGTCATGGGGCTGCCATCGCCGGGGGATACAAATCGGCGCACGGGCGTCTCCCACCAACGCATTGCAACGACAGGGTTATGATGAGCCAGCAGAGGGACATTGCCGACATGATCGCCGAACAGGGACCGATGGGCGCCCTGACCGCGACGATCGACGGGTCGTCGCCTCTGGGGCCAGCGTCGGACTGGTCGCCATCGCTCGTCTCGACGGTGCGGCTGATGCTGTCGTCGCGCGCGGAGATCGTGCTGTTCTGGGGGCCGGATTATTGCGCCCTCTATAATGAAGCCTATGCCCCCACGATCGGCGACAAGCATCCGCGCGTGCTTGGCCGCCCGGCCCGCGAAGGCTGGGCCGAGCTGTGGGATGATCTTGGCCCGCTGCTGCAATCGGTGCGGGACACGGGCGAAACCTTCCATGCCAAGGACCGTCCCTTCTATATCGAGCGCGACGGCGGCCGGGGCGAGGAGGTCTTCTTCGACATTTCCTATTCGCCGGTGTTCGAACTGGATGGGTCAATCGGCGGCGTGCTGTGCATCGTCAGCGAAACCACGGTGCGCGTGCTGGCCGAGCGCGAGGCACGCGCCGACCGCAACCGCCTCTGGGCGCTGGCGCGCGACCCCTTCCTGATCGCCGACAGCGAGGGCATCTGGCTGTCCGCCAGCCCCGCCTGGACCGACATATTGGGCTGGTCGCAGGAGGAACTGATCGGCCGCACATCGGAATGGATGGAGCATCCCGACGATGTGAGGCGGACGCGCGGCGAGGTGCAGGATCTGGCCGACGGCCATCCGACCATCAGGTTCGAAAACCGGTTCCGCACCAAGCGGGGTGATTATCGTATCTTCAGCTGGACCGCCGTGCCCGAGGGCGACCTCATCTATTGCGTCGCCCGCGACGTGACCCGGCACCGCGCCGACGCCCAGGCCCTGGCCGAAACCGAAGCCGCGCTGCGCCAGGCGCAGAAGATGGAGACGCTGGGCCAGCTCACCGGCGGCGTCGCGCATGACTTCAACAATCTGCTGCAGATCGTCACCGGCAATCTGGACCTGCTGCAACGCGCCCTGCCCGACGACCAGCCGCGCCTGCGCCGCGCCGCCGACAATGCCATGGCCGGGGCCGAACGGGCGGCGATACTGACCCAGCGGCTGCTCGCCTTTTCCCGTCGCCAGCCCCTGGCCCCCGACCGGGTCGATCCCAACCGGCTGATCGCCGGCATGTCGGACCTGCTACACCGGACGCTGGGCGAGATGATCGAGGTGGAGACGGTGCAGAGCCCGCGGGTCTGGCCGGTCGAGATCGACGTCAACCAGATGGAAAATGCGCTGCTCAACCTGGCGGTCAATGCGCGCGACGCGATGCCGCAAGGGGGCAAGCTGACGATCGAGGTCGCCAACACCCATCTCGACAGCCATTATGCCGCGACCGAGCAGGAAATCACGCCCGGCCAATATGTTCTGATCTGCGTGTCGGACACCGGCATGGGCATGGACGCCGACACGCTGTCCCACGCGATCGAACCCTTCTTCACCACCAAGGACGTCGGACGCGGCACCGGCCTTGGCCTGTCGATGGTCTATGGCTTCGTCAAGCAGTCGGGCGGCCATGTCCGGGTCTATTCGGAGGCCGGCCATGGCACGACGGTGAAAATCTATCTGCCGCGCTATCATGGCCTGCTGCCGGTGGCCGAGGAGATCGTGCAGGCCCCGCCCCCGCCCTGCCCGCAGGCCGGGCAGGAGGTGATCCTGGTGTGCGAGGATGACGAGAATGTCCGCGCCTATTCGGTCGAGGTGCTGCGCGATCTGGGCTATCGCGTGATCGAGGCGGGCGATGGCCCGACCGCCCTCGCGGCGCTGGATGCCGCGGCCGAGCCGATCGACCTGCTGTTCACCGACGTGGTGCTGCCCGGTGGCATGACTGGGGCCGACATTGCCCGCGCCGCCAAGGCGAAGCAGCCGGGGCTACGCGTGCTGTTCACCACCGGCTATGCCCGCAACGCGATCATCCATCATGGCCGGCTCGATCCGGGGGTCGAGTTGCTGACCAAGCCCTTCACCTACAGGGCACTGAGCGAGAAGATCCGCGATATGCTGGACCGGGTGGAAAGCCCGGTCCAGTAAAAAGGTCAGCCCTTGGCGCGCTGCCAGGCGGCGACCAGATCGACCGCCCGTTCGCGCACGGTGAGCGCATCGTCGCCCGGACGATAGAGCGCGCCGCCCACGCCGATCCCTTCGCAGCCACCGGCGAGCCAGTCGCCGATCGTGTCCGCGCCGGTGCCGCCCACGGCCCAGACGCCGACATGCTTGGGCAGCACATCCTTGACCGCCTTGACATAGGCCGGGCCGAGCTGGGCGGCGGGGAACAGCTTCACCCGGCGCGCGCCAGCCTCGACCGCGCGGAACGCCTCGCTCGGCGTCATGAAGCCGGGTAGCAGTTCAAGGCCCAGTTCCGCGCCGCGCGCGATAACGTCCGGCACCGTGTTCGGCGTCACCATGATGCGGCCGCCCGCAGCCGCCAGCGCCTCGACCGCCTCGACCGTCAGCACCGTGCCGCCGCCGATCAGCGCGCGATCGCCAAAGGCCTGCTGCATTGCCGCGATGCTGACCAGCGGATCGGGCGAATTGAACGGCACCTCGATCACGCGGATGCCGGCCTCCACCAGGGCGGCGGCGTTGTCGAGCGCCTCTTCGGGCTTCACGCCACGCAGAATGGCGGCGATCGGCGGCGCGCCGTCGGCCAGCAGGTCGTCGAGGATCATCGGTCAGTTCTCCAGAAAGCCAAGGCCAGCCCGCGCACAGGCGTCGCCGTCCAGCGATTGCGAAGCGATGCCCTGCGCATCGAGGGCACGGGCATAGCGATCCGAAAGCCGCGCGTCACCAATCAAGACGACGCCGGTGTCGCCCGCCAGCGCGGCCCGTGCCTCGGCGATCTCGCAGCCGATGACGAGGCCCGACAGATAGCCCAGCGCCCAGTCGGCCGAGCGCCCGGCGCGCAGCCGCATCGCCCGCGCCGCGAACAGCGAGGCGAGCAGCCGGCCCGCGCCGGCCCGCTCCAGCCCCTCGGCAAAACCGGCCGCTTCCTCTGCCGGATCGGCATCGGCGGCGGCGATATTGGGGCTGAGCGTCGAACGATCCCGCAGCAACGCAAAGAGTTCGCCGGTCGGCACGGTGCGGAAGCGGATCACCCGGCCATCCTCCACCAGCGTCCATTTGCTGTGGGTGCCGGGCAGCACGATCAGGTGACGGCCGGTGGCGAGCCGGGGATCGAGCGCCATCGCGCCGAAAATCTGGGCCTCCTCGCCGCGCATCACATCAGCAATGCCGTCGGCGTCGGTGCAGGCCAGGCCCGCCATGATCGCCAGCGGCGCGCCGCGCCAGTCGAAGCGCACGGCAACCTCTGCCCAGCTATCGGCATCGGCGGGACAATCGGCATAGGGTGCCTCGACCCAGCCGTCGCGCGCGCCGACCATGCCGCACAGGCGGATCGATGTCGGCAGGCCGTCCTCCAGCCAGGGGGCGATCGTCTCGGCAAAGGCGGCTTCCGCCTCGCGGCCTACCACGCCGATGCCCGGCCCGTCGCGGCGCGACACGATCCGCCCCGCTTCCACCCGGAACAGCCGCAGATTGCTGGTGCCCCAGTCGCCGATCACTGCATATTCGCTCATCGATGATCCGCCCGATTTTTCGCGTTCAACCGCACTTTCCCTCTCTTTGTATCCTTGAAAAGTTATTTGTCTGAGTATATCGGAGAGGCAAGCGCGTCAACGTGCCAAGCCTTTTCAAAGTGTCAGGATGCCCACATGAGCGATTCGTCCAAGCCTACTCCCAAGCTGCGTAGCCGCGCCTGGTTCGACAACCCAGACAATATCGACATGACCTCGCTCTATCTGGAGCGCTACCTGAACTTCGGCCTCAGCCTCGAAGAACTGCGCAGCGGCAAGCCGATCATCGGCATCGCCCAGACCGGCAGCGACCTGTCGCCCTGCAACCGCCATCACCTCGTGCTGGCCGAGCGCATGCGCGAAGGCATTCGCGAGATGGGCGGCATTGCCCTCGAATTCCCGGTCCACCCGATCCAGGAAACCGGCAAGCGCCCGACCGCCGGCCTTGACCGCAACCTTGCCTATCTGGGCCTGGTCGAAGCCATGTATGGCTATCCGCTCGACGGCGTGATCCTGACCAGCGGCTGCGACAAGACCACCCCGGCGCTGCTGATGGCCGCCGCCACCGTCAACATCCCGGCGATCGCCCTGTCGGTCGGCCCGATGCTCAATGGCTGGCACAAGGGCGAGCGCACCGGTTCGGGCACGATCGTGTGGCATGGCCGCCAGCTGCTGGCCGCCGGCAAGATCGACGATGAAGGCTTCATCAAGCTGGTCGCCTCCTCCGCGCCGTCGACCGGCTTCTGCAACACCATGGGCACCGCCAGCACCATGAACGCGCTCGCCGAAGCGCTGGGCATGATGCTGCCGGGCAGCGCGGCGATCCCCGCCCCCTATCGCGACCGTCAGGAAGCCGCCTACCGCACCGGCAAGCGCATCGTCGAAATGGTGCATGAGGATCTCAAGCCCTCCGACATCATGACGCTCGACGCCTTCCACAACGCCATCGTCGCCAACTCGGCGATCGGCGGTTCGACCAACGCGCCGATCCACCTGGCCGCCATCGCCCGCCACATGGGCGTCGACCTGCCGCTCAAGGATTGGGAAACCGTCGGTCACAAGGTGCCGCTGCTGGTCAACATGCAGCCGGCCGGCGAATATCTGGGCGAGGATTATTACCGCGCCGGCGGCCTGCCCGCCGTCATCAGCCAGCTGATCGACCAGGGCCTGATCAAGGAAGGCGCGATGACCGTCAATGGCAAGACCATGGGCGAGAATTGCAAGGGTGTGGAGATCGAGGATGAGAAGGTCATCCGTCCCTTCGGCCAGCCGCTCAAGCAGGAAGCTGGCTTCCTGGTGCTGACCGGCAACCTGTTCGACGAAGCGGTCATGAAGACCAGCGTCATCAGCGAAGAATTCCGCATGCGCTATCTGTCGAACCCCGACGATCCCGAAGCCTTTGAAGGCCCGGCGGTCGTGTTCGACGGTCCGGAAGATTATCATCACCGCATCGACGATCCGTCGGTCGGCATCACCGCCGACACGCTGCTGTTCATGCGCGGCGCCGGCCCGATCGGCTATCCGGGCGCGGCCGAGGTCGTGAACATGCGTCCGCCGGCCTATCTCATCACCGAAGGCGTATCGGCCCTGCCCTGCATCGGCGATGGTCGTCAGTCGGGTACCTCGGGCAGCCCGTCGATCCTCAACGCTTCGCCCGAAGCGGCGGCGATGGGTGGCCTCGCGCTGCTGGAAACCGGCGACCGCGTCCGCATGGACCTGAAGGCCGGCGTGGTGAACGTGCTGATTTCCGACGAGGAACTGGAAGCGCGCCGCGCCAAGCTGATCGCCGAAGGTGGCTATAAGTACCCCGCCTCGCAGACCCCCTGGCAGGAAATCCAGCGGTCTGTCGTCGGCCAGATGAACACCGGCGCGATCCTGGAAGGCGCGGAGAAATATCAGCGCATCGCCCAGACCATGGGCCTGCCGCGCGACAACCATTAATCATCAGAGCCGTCAACGGCGCGTCATTCAAAGGAGGCAACAGGACGTAATTTCCGTGCAGCGATGCTCGAAATTGCGTCCCCTCGTCCCCATCTGATGGGCGCGCCGGTCCGGCAAATATTACCCCCTTTCCACGACATTTCGGGAGATATCCATGTTCAACGGAGCCATTCTGGTCGGTGCTGCCGAGCGCACCGGTGGTGAGCCCTTCTTCGCGGTCGATCCGTCGACCGGCGCCAAGGGCGACGTCGCCTTCCACAACGCCTCGACCGCCGATGTCGCCGACGCCTGCGCGCTGGCCGACGCCGCGTTCGAAGGCTTCTCGACCCTGTCTCCCGAAACCCGCGCGGCCTTCCTGGAAGCCGTGGCCGACCAGATCATGGAAATCGGCGACCTGCTGATCACCACCGCCATGAGCGAAACCGGCCTGCCGCGTGGACGCCTGGAAGGCGAGCGTGGCCGCACCGTCGGCCAGCTGCGCCTGTTTGCTTCCTATGTCCGCCAGGGCGACTGGCTCGACGTCACCATCGACAAGGCGCTGCCGGAACGCACCCCGCTGCCCCGCAGCGACCTGCGCCGCGTCAACCATGCCGTCGGCCCGGTCGCCGTGTTCGGCGCGTCCAACTTCCCGCTCGCCTTCTCGGTCGCGGGCGGTGACACCGCATCGGCCTTCGCCGCCGGCTGCCCGGTCGTCGTGAAGGGCCACCCGGCCCACCCCGGCACCGGCGAACTGGTCGCCCGCGCCATCGCCGCCGCGGTCAAGGCCAGCGGCCTGCATGAAGGCGTCTTCTCCTACCTGCCCGGCACCACCAATGACCTGGGCGGCGCGCTGGTCGCCGATCCCCGCATCAAGGCGGTCGGCTTCACCGGTTCGCGCGGCGGCGGCATTGCGCTGATGAAGATCGCCGCCAACCGCGAAGAGCCGATCCCGGTCTATTCGGAAATGTCGTCGATCAACCCGGTCGTGCTGCTGCCGGGCGCCCTCGCGGCCCGCGCCGAAGCGCTGGGCACCGCCTTCGTCGGTTCGCTCAGCCTGTTCGCTGGCCAGTTCTGCACCAACCCCGGCATGGTGATCGCGCTCGACAGCCCCGATCTCGACCGTTTCGTCGCTTCGGCGGCAACGGCCCTGTCGGCCAATCAGCCCCATGTCATGCTAACGCCGGGCATCCACGCCGCCTATGAAAAGGGCGTCGAGGCGCTGGCCGGCGCGGAAGGCGTCACCACCGTTGCGCGCGGCGCCGAAGCCGAAGGCGTGAACCTGGCCCAGTCGGCCCTGTTCGCCACCAGCGGCGAACAGTTCCGCACCAACCCGGCGCTGTCGCATGAAGTGTTCGGTTCCTCGTCGATCCTGGTGAAGTGCGCCACGATCGAGGAAGTGATCGCCACCATTGCCCAGATGGAAGGTCAGCTGACTGCCACGCTGCAGATGGACGAAAGCGACAATGACAATGCCGCCAAGCTGCTGCCGACGCTGTCGCGCAAGGTCGGCCGCGTGCTCGCCAATGGCTGGCCGACCGGCGTCGAAGTGACCCATGCCATGGTCCATGGCGGTCCCTTCCCGTCGACCTCGGACGGCCGCACCACCTCGGTCGGCACGCTGGCCATGATGCGCTTCCTGCGTCCGGTCTGCTATCAGGACGTCGTCGACGCCGTGCTGCCGCCGGCGCTGCAGGCGGCCAACCCCTGGAAGCTCAACCGCCGCATGGAAGGCAAGCTGGAGCTGGCGCAGTGACCGTCATTTCGCTGGTTCAGTTCAAGGATGGCGACGCACCCGATAGCGTTCGGGGCGTTGCCGCCATTGACGAAAGCGGCGCGGCGAAGCGGGTGACGGGCGCAAGCTCCACCCGCCAGCTGGCGCTGGACGCGATCGCGGCGGGCCAGGGCCTGGCCGCCTTTGCGGAAGGCAAGCTGGGCGACGCGGTGGACCTGTCCACCGTCACCCTGCTGTCGCCGATCGACCATGAGGATGCGGCGCATCTGCTGGTCGCCGGCACCGGGCTGACCCATCTTGGCTCGGCCGAAGGCCGCGACAAGATGCACAAGGCCGCCACCTCGGGCGACCTCACCGACTCCATGCGCATGTTCCTGATGGGCGTCGAGGGCGGCAAGCCCGCCGATGACGGCATCGGCGCGCAGCCCGAATGGTTCTACAAGGGCGACGGCCAGATCCTGGTCGATCCGGGCCAGGACTTCGCCATGCCGGCCTTTGCCGAGGATGGTGGCGAGGAACCCGAAGTTGCCGGCATCTACCTGATCGACGCCGACGGCACGCCGGTGCGTCTGGGCTTTGCGATCGGCAATGAATTTTCCGATCATATCACCGAACGCGGCAATTATCTGTGGCTCGCCCACTCCAAGCTGCGCCAGGCCTCGCTCGGCCCGGAACTGCTGCTGGGCGACCTGCCGCAGGATCTGCGTGGCACCAGTCGCATCGTCCGCAATGGCGAGACGGTGTGGGAAAAGCCGTTCCTGTCGGGTGAGACCAACATGTCGCACACGATCGCGAACCTGGAACATCATCATTTCAAATATGGTCTGTTCCGTCGGCCCGGCGACATTCACGTCCATTTCTTCGGCACCGCCACCCTGTCCTTCTCCGATGGCTTCGCCACCCAGGAAGGCGATGTGTTCGAGGTCGAGGCCAGGCCCTTCACCCTGCCGGTCCGCAATGGACTCACGCGCGCAGCGGACGAGGGCAAGACCAAGGTAAAGGCGCTATGAGCATCAAGGCCGGCCTCGTAGGCTTGGGCAAGATCGCCCGCGACCAGCATCTGCCCGCGATCGCCAAGATCGACGGCATCGATCTGGTCGCCGTCGCCAGCCGCAACGCGCAGGGCGAAGGGGTGAATAATTATCCCGATCTCGGCGCAATGCTGGCGGGCGAGCCCGACATGGATGCCGTCATCCTGTGCCAGCCGCCGCAGGTCCGCTATCAGGCGGCCCGTCAGGCGATCCTGGCCGGCAAGCATGTCTTCCTGGAAAAGCCGCCCGGCGCGACCGTGTCGGAAGTGGACGCCCTGATCGCACTGGCCAAGGCCAATGGCGTCACCCTCTATGCCAGCTGGCACAGCCGCTATGCCGCCGCCGTCGCCCAGGCCAAGGACTGGATGGCGTCGCGCACGATCGAGCGCATCTCGATCCAATGGCGCGAGGATGTCCGTCACTGGCATCCGGGCCAGCCCTGGATCTGGGAAGCGGGCGGTTTCGGCGTGTTCGATCCGGGCATCAACGCCCTGTCGATCCTGACCGAAATCGTCGCCGAGCCGATCACCCTGCTGTCGGCCGAACTGGAAGTGCCGTCCAACAAGCAGGCGCCGATCGGCGCCACGCTGGCGATGGCGACCGCTTCGGGCGCACCGATCGACACCGTGTTCGACTGGCGCCAGACCGGTCCCCAGACCTGGGACATCGCGGTCGAAACCAGCAATGGCAAGCTGATCCTGTCCGAAGGCGGCAACACGCTGACCCTGGACGGCGAAGTCCAGTTGAAGGCACCGGACGAGGAATATCCGACCATGTACCGGCGGTTCGTCGGGCTGGTGGCGGACAAGGCGATCGACGCCGACACCGCGCCGCTGCGCCTGGTGGCCGATGCCTTCCTTTGTGGCCGGCATTGCCCTACGGCTGATTTTGAGGACTAAATTCAACGGAGGTAGAATGGGGAGCGAGCGCAAGGACGGACCGGAACGCAAGTTCGCGTCGGACGAAGGCTCGCTCCGCATTCACCAGGCGATCGCCCGCGACATGGGCACCGCCATCCTGACCGGCAAGCACAAGCCCGGCGACCTGTTCGAGGGCGAGATCGAGGCGTCGGAACGCCTTGGCGTATCGCGCACCGCCTATCGCGAGGCGATCCGCATCCTGATCGCCAAGGGTATGCTGGAGAGCCGCCCGAAGGCGGGCACCCGCGTCTTGCCGCGCGCGCGCTGGAACGTGCTCGACCCCGAAATGCTCGCCTGGATGTTCGCCGGCGAACCCGACCGCGCCTTCATCCGCGACCTGTTCGAGCTGCGCGGCGTGATCGAGCCGGCCGCCGCCGAATTTGCCGCGCGCCGCCGCACCGACGATCAGCTGGCGATCATGGACGCTGCGCTGGCCGAGATGGAACGCTATGGCCTGTCCACGCCGGAGGGACGCGCCGCCGACCAGCGTTTCCACAATGCCATCCTGGCCGCGACCCATAATGACGCGCTGGAGGCACTGGCCAGTTCGGTCGGCGCGGCGGTAAGCTGGACCACCACCTTCAAGCATCGCAAGAAGCTGTTGCCGCGCGATCCCCTGCCCGATCATCAGGCGGTGCATCGCGCCATCGCCGCGCGCGACACCGCGGCCGCGCGCAACGCCATGGCCGAACTGCTGCGCCTGGCCTTTGCCGACATGGATATTGCGCTCAGCGAACCGGGCGCCTGATCAACCTGCCTTTGCGCGGGCGCCGGCCGGCATCCACCGGGCCAACCCCGCCCGCCCCTGCCGCGCGATCAGACCGGTCATGTTGGCGACAGCGAAACTGACACCATAGAGGTTGCGGCGCTGCGCCACGCCGGGGATCGGCCGGGGATGGCCCGACGCGAAGGCCAGCCCCGCCCGCAGCCGAAAATCGTCGCGCGGACAATCCCAGTCGAGGCCGACGCCTAAGACCATATCCAGACTGCCGGGATAACAGGGCGTGCCGTCATTATCGCGCGCTGCGACAATCAGGATGCCGGCCGCCAGCGCACGATTGGCCGCTGTCGCAAACGCCTCGCCATGGGCCGGATTGACGGTGCCGAGGCTGAGGTTGATGAGGTCCACCCGTGCCGCCACCGCCCGGTCGATCGCCGCGACCAGCGCCCGCGCGGTGGTGCTGAGCGCGTCATGGAACACCCGGATCGGCAGGCAGAGCGCATCGGGCGCCTGATCCTGGATCGCGGCGGTGACGGCGGTGCCATGGCCAAGCCGGTCGCCTGTGTCAGCTTCGCTGTCACCCCCATCCCTGGCGATGGCGAGGCCGGGCAATAGCCGGGCAGCATCGATATGGGGATGATCGGGATGGACGCCGCTGTCGATCACGGCGATGCGCAGTAGATCAGGCATGGGCCGGCTCGCACTGCGGCGCCACATGCGCCTGCCCATCGGCGATCGTCACGATTCGGTCGGCGATCCGCGCCAGGGCCGGCTTGTGGGTGATGAGGATGATCGTCGCATCGGGCAGCGCGCCGCGCAGCCGCTGCGCCACCAGTGCCTCGGTCTCGCCATCCGGCGCCGATGTCGGCTCGTCGAGGATCAGCACCGATGGCCGGCGCAGCAGCGCGCGGGCGATCACGATGCGCTGCCGCTCGCCCGCCGACAGCGCCAGCCCGCGCTCGCCGGTGCGGGTGTCCAGCCCCTCGGGCAGCCGCGCCAGGAATGAGTCCAGCCCGGCGGCATGGGCCGCCGCCTCGATATCCTCGATGCGCACATCCAGCAGGGCAAAGCCGATATTGGCGGCGATACTGTCGTTGAACAGCCAGGGCGATTGGTCGACCAGCATCACCTCGCGCCGCAGATCGTCGAGCCGCAGGTCGCGCAGATCATGCCCGTCGAGCAGGATGCGCCCGCCGGTCGGATCGGCATGGCGCACCATCAGGTCGGCCATGGTCGACTTGCCGACGCCGCTTGGCCCCAGGATCGCGCAGATGCTGCCGGCGGGGATGGCCAGGTCCATGTCCCGCAGCACCGGATCGCGATCATAGCGCATCGCCACCTGCTCGAAGCGGATTTCGCCGCGCACCCGGCCGATCGGCGTGGCATCGGCGCGCTCCTCGACATCGGGCCGGGTGTCGAACAGCTCGAAGATCCGCCCCAGCGACACCCGCGCCGATGCCAGACCGGACGTCAGCCCCATCAGCGTCTGGATCGGCGACAGCAGCCGCATATGATAGGTCATGAAGGCGACCAGCGTACCGATGCTCATGTCGCCCTCGATGATCCGCCAGCCACCATAGAGGATGACGGCGGAGGTCGCCCCGGTCATCAGCGTCCCCGGCAGCGCCCCGGTCATGTAGGAGGCGACCTGCATCCGCAGCATCGCGCCGACAAAGGCGTCATTCTTCGCCTTGAACCGCCCGACCTCATGCTCGCCGGCGCGCAGCGCGGTGACGACGCGCATCCCCATCACCGTATCGACCAGCAGACTGCCGAGATCCGCGCCCCGCTCGCGCATGTCGCGGGTCAGCGCGGTCAGCCGCCGCTGATAATGAGTGAAGGCCGCCAGGCTGGCCGGCACCAGCAGTATGCCGACCAGGAACAGCCGCCAGTCGAGCCAGAGCATCATCGCGACGCAGCCGATGAAGAAGAGCAGATTGCTGACCACCGAGAGCAAGGTGTCGGACGCGATCCGCTGCACGTCGCTCACATCGCTGTTCATCCGCGAAACGAGATCGCCCAGCCGGAAGCTGGCATAGAAGCGCGGCGACAGCGTCTGAAGGTGGCGCAGCAGCGCGGCGCGCATGTCATAGAGCATCGCCGCCGACAGCCGGACATAGCGATAGCTTGCGAGGATGTTGACGCCGAAGCCCAGTATCGTGACCGCAATCATGATCCCGGCGATCCGCCACAGTGCGCCCATGTCCCGCCGCAGCAGCGCTTGGTCGATCATCAGCTTGGACAGATAGGGTTGCGCAAGCCCCAGCGCGGTCGACAGCACACTGATCGCCAACACCAGCATCAGCCCGCGCCGATAGGGCCGGATATAGGGCAGCAGCCGGCGATAGCTGCGCCATTCAGCGACAGGCGCAGGCGCGCTCATGCCGCCATCCCCCGTGGCACCAGCCGCAGGCCGTGCAGCGCATATTGCGGCTCGGGCAGTTTCGCCAGCAGCCCGGTACACCAATGATGCCCCTGCATCAGCGCCTCATGCTGGGTGCGCCACCACTCGCCCCGGCCGCCATCAGCATAAAATTGGGCGCAGAGCAGCAGGTGCCGGCGCATCGCCGCGATCAGCATAGCCTGATAATGGCCCAGCAGCGCAGCCCGGTCGCCCCCCTCCGCGATTCCTATCAGCACCGCGCTGGCCAAGATCGCCTCGCGCACCGACTGGGCCGTGCCGTCGCCGCAGATCGGATCGAAACCGATCGCGGCCGTGCCACAGGCCAGCCAGTCGTCGCCAACCAGCGGCAGATGCAGCCGCGGCGCGGCCAGGAAAGGGCGCGACGACCCACCGATCGGATCGACCACCGGTGCGATCAGCCGGCTCTGCGCCAGCAACGCGTCGATCTCGCTGCCGACGCCCAACAGCCACCCCTCCTCCCCGCCCGCCGGGACCAGGAACAGCCAGCCGCTCTCGACCGCCTCGACCCGGCCTTCCTCGCGGCAGGCCGGATCGCGCAGCCGCACGCGAGCAGCGACGGCATGGCGCTCGCCAAAGACGTGCAGTTCGCCCATCGGCAGCGGCGGCGCGGCATGGATGGTGAAATCGGGCGCGGCCATTGGCGCTTCGTCGGGCACGGCGAGCGCCGCCTGCACCATTGTTTCCGACGCCAGCACGGCATCATGCGGCACCATCACCGGCGCCCCGCCCCAGGCGACCAGCCGGCGACGCACGCGCGGCGCGTCGGCGAACAGGTCCGGCCGCGCAAACAGGTCGCGGATCAAGGCCAGCGCCGCCTCGCTCAACAACAGGCTGGGCACCGACGGGCGATGGGCGGGCTCCTGTCCGACGCGGAGCCCCGCCCCTTTCAGCAGATGCGCGCAGGCATTGGCGGCCATCCCGCTGCCCCGGATGGCCACGGCCATCGGAGTGTCGGGACGGCCGGAACGGGTCACGGCACCGCCACCATGCCGGCGCCGGTCGCGTCATTGCCCAGATCCCAGGTGGCTTCCAGCTTCAGCGTCTTCGCGTCATAGACTTCGATGTCGAAGCTGGCGCCGTAGATATAGAGCTTCGCCCCATCCATCGACATGCCGAAGCGGAAGCGCGAGCGGCAGGGGAATTCGGCCTTGTCCACCACTGCATTGGTGGACAGGTCCATGTGCCAGAACTCGCAACGCTTCGATCCCAGCGTGCCGTTGGTCACCACCGTATAGGCCTGCTTGCCGTCGGGCGTGATTTCCAGCCCCGCCATCGCGGCCGGCGCCGGGCCGATCGGGGTGAAGTCGAACTGGCGGCTGTTGAGGTCGAACCGGGCGAGGCCGAACATCTTGCTGTGAATATAGGGGTCGGCCGCGTTGAACAGCGACACATATTGGCCGGGCGTCCGCAGCGTTTCGAGCGATCCGCCAAAGCCGACATTCTCCAGCCCCGTACCTTCGGGCCGGGCGAGGTCGATGCGGTCCGTCGCCTTCAATGTCGCGGTGTCGATGACAATCACCTTCTCGCCAAAGGCGTAGAGATATTTGCCGTCGCCCGACACCTTGAAAGCGACGCGAAAGCCGCCGATCGCCTTTTCATCCTCCTTCTCGATCTCGGCGGTGCGCACCAGCTTGCCGAGCTTCAGGTCCACCACGCCATAGAGCGGCTTGCTGACCTTGTAGCGGTCCATTTCCTTGTCGATCCTGGTGATGATCGTGTAGAAATAGCGGCCCGCCGGGTCCGCAACGCCGCCATAGAAGCGCACCCGATTGGGGCCGTCGTTCAGGCTGAACTTGCTCACCACCTGCCGGCTGGCGGCGTCGATCACCTCGATCCCGCTGGTGGTGATGGTCGACACATAGATGCGCTCGCCATCGTCCGACAGGCTCATGGCGGTCGGCAGACCGGTGTCCAGCTTGATCTTCTGCGTCACCGTACCCTTGCCCTCGTCAAAGACCAGCAGGACGTCGGGATAGGCGCCCATGAACAGGGTCGCGGCATGGGTGGGGATGGTCGCCAGCGCGGCAAGCCCCGCCGCCAGGACATAACGGAGTTTCTGCATCGCGCGCCTCATGGGAATACCAGGTCGAGATTGCGCCAGTCCTTGGTCGCGGTGGCGCAGTTGCTGGCCCAGTCGGGCGAATAATTCACATGGTCGGGCACCTGCACCGGCCAGAAGCAAGTGACGTAGCAGTCATAAATGTCGCGCTCGACCGGCTGGCACAGCCCCGCCGTCCCGCCGCCCGCATCCACTTCCCAGCCGGGCGAGAAGGACAGGGTGCAACCCATCGGCACATGCGGACGCGGCGCCTGTTGCAGGGCGACGACATCCTCCTCCATGTCGGATGGCGTGGTGCCCGACGCAGCAGCGGCCTCGATCGCCGCCTCCATCTGCGTCACGGCGTCGTCGATCCGCCGCGCCTTTTTGTTGATGGCACGAAGATGCTTCATGACAGCCCCTTTCGTTCAGCGAAATGCTCCAGAAAGCCGGGGTTCTTCACCGCCAGCTCGCCATAGATATGCAGGCAGGTGTCGGTCCATTGCCGGATCCAGTCGCAATAATGGAGATTGGCGTGGCCGGTGTCGCCATAGCGGACGAACGCCTCATGGTGGCAGCCCCCGGCGCAGAGCGGCCGCGCCCAGCAGCTCTGGCAATCATATTTGGCGCCGACATGGCCCCGGCTCAGGAAATCGCCCTGCTTGGCCCGGTCGATGCCGCTCGACACATGGCCCATCACATGGGTGTCGGCGTCGGTGAAGCGGTGGCGGGGCGACAGGTCGCCCGACGGGCTGACCCCCATCAGCCCCATGCCCGCGCCGCAGGGATGCGATTTGTTGACGCCCGAAATCAGCTCGCTGATCGTCTCGCTGACATTGGTGAAGCCATGGACCTGCCCGCGCAGCGCATATTCCAGCCATTCCTGTGCCAGCAGGTTGAACTGCGCCAGTACGTAGTCCATGCCGTCGGCATCGATCGAATAGGCCCGCGTTTCCCCCGTGGTCACCGGCGCGAAGCCGACTTCGTGAAAACCCAGATCATCCTTCAGATGGCGGAAGATGCGCACGACATCGGTCACGCCCTCGGTCAGGGTGACGCGGGCGGTGACGGCGCGGGTGCGGTGATGGGCGATCAGCGTGCGCAGCCGCGGCTCGATCACCGCATAGCTGCCCTTGCCATTCTTGTAGACGCGATGCTTGTCCTGCAGTTCGGGCGGGCCGTCCATCGACACGGTGACGCCGACCCGATTGTCCGACAGGAAGGTGACGATCTCTGGCGTCAGCAAGGTCGCATTGGTGGTCAGGCTGTAGGTGATCCCCTTGCCCGCCGCCGCCGTCGCGCCATTGGCATAGTCCACCACATCGCGCAGAAGCTTGAAATTCATCAAGGTTTCGCCGCCGAAGAAGGTGATGTGGACCGACGGACGATGGGCCGCCTCGGCGATCAGCAGGTCGACCGATGCCCTGGCCGTTTCCAGCGTCATATATTTGGGCTTGCCGGCCGGGGTCGCGATCTTGTCCGCGCCAAATTCATAGCAATAGGTGCAGGCAAGGTTGCACTGGTTGGTGATGTTGAGCACCAGCGCCTGGAGCGGAAAATCGGCCGGCGGCGCTTCGGGCACGGATAGCGGCGCCGCGCCCAGATGGATGAGCTGCACCGCGCGCAATTCCCGCACCAGGGCCTCAGCTTCGGCCAGGTCGCCGTCTTCGCCCGCCAGTTCGCGGACCAGCGCGGCATGGCCCAATGCCTGACCGTCGATCCGGTCCAGCACATCGCGCACCTGCGCGTCGATCTCGAAGATGGCGCCGGCGCTCACCAGATAGACGAAGTCGCTGCCGCCGGCGGCAAAGCCATGATATTCGGCGCGGCGATAGGCGGGGGCCTGCATGACGGTCATCGCGACACCTCCGGCTGGTCGAAGCGCTGATACATGGGCACGGTCACGACCAGATAGGACCGGGCGCTCAGGGGCTTGCCGAACTTGTCCTTCTCACCCTTCGCCGTGGCGACGACCCAGACCTCGCCATAATTGTTGCGGCTGAACCGGCGTTCGGGATTGGGGCCTTCCAGCCCCGGCGTGAAGAAGGCGGTCGGGCTCAAAGCGCCCACATATTTCATGTCGTCATCATAATAGACCGACATGAATTCCTGCATCGACCAGATCGCATCGACCGGGCCGATCGCGACATCGTCGCCGGTACTGGGCTTGCCATCCAGGCCATTGTCATAACCGATCGCCTCGAACTGCTGGTATCCCTTGGCAAACTTGGTGCCGCCCAGCCGGGCCAGGCTCGTTTCCGGCGTGACCTTGAGATAATCGACCTTGCGATAGACCGGGAACGCCTTTTCCAGCACCGCGCCGCCAATGCCGACATCGCGCTGGCCGGCGGGGGCGCTCGCCGCGACATCGACGCTCAGCACCGCCTTGCCCGGCGTCGCCGACACGATCTTGCTGACGGTAACGCCCGCGCCCAGATCGACATCCGCCGCCGTCAGCGAGGCCGGCAGATTATGGCCCCAGATGGTGACGTCGACGCCCTTCGCCCCGGCCTTCACCGCGCCCGGCGTCACCGCCAGGATCGCGGGCGCGGCGGTCGCGCGGACCAGTTTCACGTCATAGCCGAATTCCTGATATTCGCCCCAGAACCAGCGTCCTTCGGCGCGCTGCTGGTCGGGCGCGAACCACATCGTCTCGCGCGCCGGACTGCCCAGATCATCGGGTTTCCCCGGCGCCGCGCCGCCCTTGGAGGAGCCGCGCCAGCTATAGCCGGAATAGACAAGGCCCGTGCCGCTGCGGCTGATGGTCGCGCCGTTGGTGAGCGAGGTGAGCGACGCACTGGTCTTGAACTCGTCAGCGGCCGCACCGGGCGCCACCGTCATCGTGCCGACGAAGCGGCCCTGCCCCGGCACCGACGCCACCACCAGCCAGTCGCCCGCCAGCCGCGGCGCGCGCAGGCGCGAGCTCCAGGCGGCCCATTCGGGCGTATGCAGCCCCGCCACCTTGGGCAGATAGGTCAGCGCATATTCGCCGCGCGTCATCTTGTCCTTGGGGTCGCGGCCGGCGGGCTGCTCGCTATCCTCGGCCGGGCGGCGATATTGGGCGTCGGCCTGCGAATAGAGCGCGACATGCAGATCCTGCAGCGTCTTCCATTCCAGCTTCGACCGGCGCCAGGACAAGGGCTGGGCAAAGGCGTGACAACTGGCGCAGGCGCCGCGCATCGTCTCATTAGGCAGCACTTCGTCGACGATCCGCTTTTCCGGCAGATACATGACCGGCCGCGCCTCCTCCGGCGCCAGCCCGTGCGAGGCGGACAGCGACTTGATGACCGCGCGCGATTCCTCGGGGGTGATCCCCAGACCGTTCAGCCGCACCATCCGCTTGATCGCCTGCGCCCAGCCCTCCGGCGTGGTGCGCACCCAGCTGATGCGGGACAGGTTGCCCTTGGCATCGGGCGCGTGACAGCTACCGCATTTTTCCCGGACCAGCGGATCGGTGACGGGGATGCCCTCCTCCGTCTCCTTCATCGTCGCGCCGTCGGGACCGCCATCGGCCTGCGCGAGCACGACCGACGCAGAGAGCAACGCCAACAGACCGAACTTCACCGGAAGCTGCTTCACCCTGATGTCCCCCTTTGGCGTCCGGTCTTTTGCCCTGGACGCGACCCAATCTCAGGCAGGGACTTTTTTGCCCCTCTGACCGGCATGACGGATGACGCCATGTCGATCCGCCATCAGATTCTTGACGATCATCAAGATTTTTCAGGCCAAGTAAAGAGGGGTTGGAAAACAGGGTTCAGGCGAACATCTCCGGCACGATCGGCAGGGTGCGGATGCGCTTGCCGGTCGCGGCGTGCAGCGCATTGACCAGCGCCGGGATCACCGGCGGCAGCGCCGGTTCGCCCATGCCGGTCGGCGGATAATCGGTCTTCACGAACTCGACGATGATCTGCGGCGTATCGGGGATGCGCTGCAGCGGATGGGTGTCGAAATTGGCCTGTTCCACCGCACCGGCCACCTGCGTGATCTTCTGCCCGGCCAGCGCCTGCCCCAGCCCCTCGATCACCGATCCCTGCGCCTGGTGCAGCGCATTCATCGGGTTGATGATCTGGCTGCCGATATCGCCCGCAACCCACACGGTTGCGACCTTTGGCATGCCATCGACCAGCGCCACCTCCAGCACCTCGGCGAAATAGCCCATATGGCTGTAATAAAAGGCAAAGCCCTTTCCCCGCCCCTTGGGCAATTTCCCGCGATCGGCCCAGCCGCTCATCGCCACCACCTTCTCGATCACGCCCCTGGCGCGGCCGGTGACGAAGGGCGGCGCATTGGGGCCGCGCGGCAATTCGCGCGGCTCGCCCAGCAATTCCAGCATCAGCGTCGGCAGATCCTTGCCCGCCGCCTGCGCCACTTCGTCCAGGAAGGCCTGGGTGACGAAGGCCAGCGCGTTGGAGCCGGGCGCGCGCAGCCAGCCAGTCGGCATGTTGGTGGCGAGGAAACTCTGTTCCAGCAGCACCGTATCAATCAGGCCGGCGGGGATTTCGCTCGCCGGCATCTCGGCCGAGCGCACCGGCTTGCCGTCCTTGCCGAAGGTCACGAAATGATCGTGGAAGGCGGTCAGCTTGCCCGCCTTGTCCAGCGCCGCACGGAAGCCGTGCCAGCCCGCCGGGCGATAGAAATCGCGCTGCATATCCTGCTGCCGGTTGAACAGCAGCTTCACCGGCACGCCCGGCACTTGCGCCGCGATCGCCGCCGCCTGCACCATATAGTCGTTCATCAGCCGCCGGCCGAAACCGCCGCCGATGCGGGTGAAGTTGATGCGGATCTTGTCCGGCGGCAGGTTCAGCGCCTTGGCCACCAGCCCGCGCCCGCTTTCCGGATTCTGCGTCGGCGCCCAGATCTCGATCGCGCCATCCTTAAACAGGGCGGTGCAATTCTGCGGCTCCAGCGTGCCATGCGCCAGGAAGGGATAATCATATTGCGCGCTGACCATCCTTGCCGCCCCGGCAAAGGCGGCATCCACATCACCGGCGCGGACGATGTCGCCATCCGCCTTGCCCTTCAGCCGTTCGGCTGCCTGCGCCGCATAGGTCTCGGTTGAAAAGCCGCTGACCGCGCTCATGTCCCATTCGATCTTCAGCGCCTCGCGCGCCTGATTGGCGCTCCACCAGCTTGACGACAGGATGGCGACGCCGTCGAACAAGGATTCCGGCGTGCCATCGCCCTTGATCGTCAGCACATGGGCCACGCCGGGCAGTGCCTTCACTTCGTCCAGATTGGCCGATTGGAACGTCCCGCCAAAGGCCGGGCAGGTTTCCAGCACCGCGTAAAGCATGCCGGGCAGCTTGAAATCGATCCCGAACAATGGCTTGCCCGCCACGATCGCGGGCGTATCCACGCCGCCGATCGACTGGCCGATGATGCGGAAATCCCTGGGATCCTTCAGCGTCAATGTCGCCGGATCGGGCGCGGGCTGCTGCGCGGCGACGGCGGCGAGCGCGGCATAGCTGATGCTCCTGCCCGACGCCGGATCGCTCACCTTGCCGCTGCCGGTCTTCAGCGTCGCGGGCGCCACGCCCCATATCTGCGCCGCCGCCGCGACCAGCATCGCGCGCGCTGCCGCACCAGCCTTGCGCGTCGGCAGCCATTCGCGCGGCGTCGTGCGACTGCCCCCGGCCGTCTGCCCGCCGAATATCTTCTGGTCGGCATGGGTCTGCTCGATCGTCACCTGCGCCCAGTCGACGTCCAGCTCCTCGGCGATCAGCATCGGCAGCATCGTCTTGGCCCCCTGCCCGATCTCGGCATTTTTCGCGCCGATGATGACGCGATTGTCGGGCAGGATGCGCACGAAGGCGGTCAATATCTGCGGCGCGCTCTCGGCCGCGCCGGCCAGTGGGATGTTGAGGTCGAACAGCAAGCCACCGCCCGCGACCAGCGAGGCGCTGAGGAAGCGGCGGCGCGACAGGATCGGCGCGTTCATGCCTTCGCTCCCGCCCTGGCCGCGTCCTTGATCGCGGCGCGGATCCGGACATAGGTGGAGCAACGGCAGAGATTGCCCATCATCGCCGCGTCAATATCCTCGTCATTCGGATCGGGCGTGGTCGCCAGCAGCGCGGTCGCGCTCATGATCTGCCCCGCCTGGCAATAGCCGCATTGCGGCACGTCCAGCTTCACCCAGGCATCCGATATCCGCTTGCCCGCCTCGCTCTGCACCACCGCCTCGATGGTGGTGATCGCCATGCCCTGCGCCTCGCCGATCGGCGTCTGGCAGGCGCGCGCCGGGCTGCCCTCGATATGCACCGTGCAGGCGCCGCACAGCCCCGCGCCACAGCCGAACTTGGTGCCGACCATGTCCAGATCCTCGCGCAGCGCCCACAGCAGCGGCTTGGCCGGATCGGCCTCCACCGTGCGCGTCTGTCCATTGACCTTGAGACTGATCGCCATCGCCCTACCCCCCCGCTCAACCTTTGATTGTCGCGCGCAAAATAGATGGCAGAAAGGCACGGCCTGTCCAGAGGCTTCAAGGACGGCCGCCCAAGCCCCGGAAAAGCGATCGCTTTCGCAAGGCCCGGCTTGACTTGGCGCCCGCGCCCCTGTCTCTCCTCCGCATCCCTATTCGCGACAGGAATTGCCATGACCGTCCGTATCTCGCTCGCGCTGCTCCTTGCCCTTGGCGCCTCCGCTCCGATCCTGGCCCAAGCCCCAACCACGGCGCCCGCATCGGCGACCGCACAGGAAGACAAGGCGCTGCTCGCCTTCCTCGACCAAGCGTTCGACCAGCAACTGGCGCTCAGCCCGGAATCGATGACCAGCCTTGGCCTCAAGACCGACTATGGCAAGCTGGACGATTATAGCGAACGGGCCGACGCCCGCAGCCTGGCGCTGCAGGAACAGCAGTTGGCCGAATTGCATCGCCGCTTCTCGCCCGAACGGCTCGGCCCCTCCGCGCGCCTCAGCTATCGCCTGTTCGAGGCACAGGTGGCGACAGCCAAGCAGCAGGCGCCCTTCGCCAAATATGCCTTCCCCGTGTCCACCAATGGCAGCCCCGCGGGCAACATCCCGGTCTTCCTAATCAACGAGCATCGCGTCGACAGCGTCGCCGATGCCCAGGCCTATATCGCCCGCCTGCGCGACAGCGAGCGGGTGATGAACGAGGTCGCGACCAAGATGCGCGACCAGGCCGCACAGGGCATCGTCCCGCCCAAGATGGTGTTCGCCCCTGCCCGCGCCGACGCCAAGAAAGTGATCAGCGGCGCGCCCTTCGATCAGGGGCCGGACTCGACCCTATTCGCCGATTTCAAGAAGAAGGTCCGCGCGCTCAAGGCATCGGACGCGGAGAAGGCAAAGCTGATCGCCGACGCACAGGTCGCGCTGACCGGCCCCTTCGCCAAGGGCTTTCAGACCCTGTTCGCCGCGCTCGATGCGATCGAGCCCAAGGCCAAGGGCAATGACGGTGCCTGGAGCCTGCCGGGCGGCGAGGCCTATTATAATGCCCGCCTCGCCTTCTACACCACCACCAGCCTCAACGCCGACCAGATCCATCAGATCGGCCTGGACCAGGTGAAGGCGATCCGGGCGGAGATGGAGGCGGTGAAGGCGCGGATCGGCTTTGCCGGATCGCTGACCGATTTCTTCCAGGCGCTGCGCACCGATCCCAAGTTCAAATATCCCAATGATGCCGCCGGTCGCGAAGCCTATCTGGCGGACGCCCGCGCCGCCATCGCCCAGACCATGGACGCCGCGCCGCGCTTCTTCCGCGTCCTGTCCAAGGCGAAGCTGGAGGTGCGCGCGGTCGAGGCCTGGCGGCAGGAAACCGCCTCGGTCGCCTTCTACAACCAGCCCGCGCCGGACGGATCGCGCCCCGGCATCTTCTACGTCAACCTCGCCGACATGAATCAGGTGCAGAAGCCGCAGGTCGCGGCGATCGCCCATCATGAAGGCGCGCCGGGCCATCATTTCCAGATCGCGCGTGCGCAGGAACTGCCCGACCTGCCCAAATTCCGCCGCTTCGGCTATTATGGCGCCTATACCGAAGGCTGGGGCCTCTATAGCGAGCGCCTGGCCAAGGAAATGGGCGCCTATCAGGATCCCTATTCGGAATTCGGCATGCTCTCGCTGCAGATGTGGCGCGCGATCCGCCTGGTCACCGACACCGGCATGCACGCCAAGCGCTGGACGCGCGAACAGGCGATCCAGTATTTCCGCGACAATGCGCCCCTGTCGGAACGCGACATCGTCAAGGAAGTCGATCGCTACATCAACAATCCGGGCCAGGCGACCAGCTACATGATCGGCCAGATCCGCATCGCCCAGTTGCGCAAGGAAACCGAGCAGGCGCTGGGCCCCAAGTTCGACATTCGCGACTTCCATGAAGTGGTGCTGGCCAATGGCGCCCTGCCGCTCGACGTGCTGGGCGAACAGGTCCAGGCCTATATCGCCGCCACCAAGGCCAAGGGCTGAACCAGCCTTAAGCACCCGGCTTGTCCCGCCAGCAGGGGGACAAGCCGGGTGAAGGCGGCGCTCCCTGCCCCTTACAGCGTGCCGCGCAGGGTGAACTTCACCGCGCGGGGTTCGCCGTAGCGGGCGCTGCCGAGATAGAGGCCGGAATAATAGGTCTTGTCGAAAATATTCTCGACATGGACTGACAGCGAGAGATGGTCGGTGAAGCGATAATTCGCGAGCAGGTCGACCACCGCCAGGCTGCCCTGGCTGTAGGTTTCGCCGTTCGGTCCTTCGCCATCGGCCGTGGTCTTGCCCTGCCACTCGACATTGCCACCGATCGTCAGCGCGCTGAACTGGCCCGGCAGCGTATAGGCACTGAACATCTTGAAGCTGTTCTTGGCGATCTGCGGCATCTGGCGCACGCCGTCGCGATCCTCCGCTCGGGCGTTGGCAAAGCCGCCAGCGATGCGCCAGCCGGGCAGAATTTCGCCCTTCACCTCCAGTTCGAAGCCCGACGACTTCATGCCCGACACCGCATGATAGGCGGTGCTGCCATCGGGCGCGAAGATGCCGGGGCCGTCGGCCAGGGCATAATTGTCCTGCTGCATCTTGAACACGGCGGCGGTGGCGCTGAGGCGGCCATCGAGGAAGTCGGCCTTGAGGCCCGCTTCATAGGTATTGCCTTCGAGCGGGGCGATGACGTCGCCATCGACCGTGCGCGCGGTTTGCGGCGTGAACACGCTGGCATAGCTGACATAGGCCGAGAGGGTCTTGGTAAAGTCCAGCACCAGCCCGGCATAGGGGGTGAAGACCGCCTTTTCATCGACCACGGGGGTCCAGACCTTGGGGCCGGTGACATCCTGCGCATAGCTGTCCTGCTTCCACCAGGTGAGGCGGCCGCCGGCGATGATCGAGAGCGGGGCGATCGGCTTCAGCCGGGCGACGCCGGCAATCGAACTGGTCTCGATCCGGTTGCCGGCGGTGCCGCCCGAAGGCGTCAGGTCGGGCTTGGCGACGTCACCGGTCGGGAAATAGCTATAGGCATTGATCGGATACATATAGTCGCTGCCGCCCCACCAGCCGGGATAGGGCGTCTGGTCATCGTCGAAACGGGTGTGGCTCAGGGTCAGGGCGACATGCTGTTCCTGGCCCAGTGCCTCGAACGCGCCGCGCAGATTGGCATAGACCGCGTCGAGCGTCAGGTCCGACGCCCAGCGGGTGGCGTAGAAGGTGCCGCCATCGCCGGTTTCCTTGTCGATCGCGGTGCCGAAATAATAGCCGATCGTCTCGTCATAGGAGCCGGACTTGTGCTCGGCATCGACCTGCAGATGCCAGTTGGCGTCGAAATCATGGGCGATCGAGGCGAAGATGTTGACGCTCTTGCGGCGGAAGTCGGACCAGTTGGCACCGCCATTGGTGGAGCGGGCAAAATCAGTCTTCGTGCCGTCGGTGAAGAAGAGCGGCACGCCGCCGCGCGAGGCACCTTCGTTGCGGAAATTCTGATATTCAATGCCGGCGGTCAGCAGGGTGCTGGGGCCAAGATCGGCCTCGATCACGCCATAAAGCGCCTGGCGCTTGGCATGTTCGCGGTCGATGAAGGTGTCATTATCCTGCCAGGCACCGGCGACGCGGGCGCGGATATGGCCGCTGGCGGTCAGCGCGCCGCCGATATCGCCTTCCAGCCGGTACTTGTCCCAGGAGCCGATGGTTGCCGCGACCGTGGCGCTGAGATCCGCGCCGGGGCGCTTGCGAATCATGTTGATCGCCGCCGACGGCTCGCCGGTGCCGGTCATCATGCCGGCCGAACCGCGGATCACCTCGATCCGGTCATAGGCGATCATGTCGGCGGTATCTTCGGTGAAGCCATAGATATTCGACGGGCGGGCAACGCCGTCGACCAGATAATTCTGCACCGCAAAGCCGCGCGCGGTATAGTTGGTGCCGTCGGTGCCGAGCGCGCTGGAGCGGTTGGTGTGGATGCCGACGATCTGCTGCATCACTTCGGAAATGTCGGTCAGCCCCTGTTCCTGCATGCGCAGGCTGTCGAGGCTGGTGACCGACTGGGGCGTTTCGCGGGCGGTGAGGTTGAGGCCGTTGGTCTCATTCTGGCCGGTAACGACGATCGAGTCCGGGGCGGGCGCGTTTGCATCAGGCTCGTCCGCGAGCGCCTGGGCCTGGGCGCTGGTGGTAGCCAGCAGCAAGCAGGCAGCGATCGACGCCGCGCCGTAGCGGACGAAATTCTTCTTCGATGCAAAGGACATAAGGCACTTCCCCCATATTTCGCCATGCCCTGAACATGGCGCCCTGGATGTTGGGGCGGCGCCTTAATGCGATTGATTTGCAAATGCAACGATTCGGAAACGAACTGATGCAAAATGTGCGTCGGGGCGCAATATGGCGCTATCGATCAGTCATATTGGCTGCCGGGATGAGTGGGCGATTGATGCCGAGACAGCTCCGACCATTGCTTTCGCCCGCCTCTTCGCATCGCTGCACGGGATCGTTTCGCGCGGAGCCGCAGACAAGAATAGTGAGGATGGGAAAAGGCAAGGCCCGCTTCTGCTCGCTTTCAGACCATCCCCCCGCTACACCGGCAGCACGAACTCCACCGGCGCGGTGAATTCGATGCGGTCGCCGGATATGTCGGACGGGGCCTTGGGATAGGGCGAGGCGCGGTGCAGCATGGCGGCGGCTTCCTCGTCGAGCGAGGCGCGGCCGGAACTGCTGATCACCCGCCCTTCGATCAGCATGCCGGCACGGTCGATCACGAAGCGGACCTTCACCACCCCTTCCTCATGCCGCATCTTGGCGCGGCGGGGATAAATTTTATGGGCATAGAGCCAGGAACGCACCCGCGCGGCATAGGCGCGGCTGTTGCCGGCCGGGGCGTTGGCGTCCAGCCCGTCGGCAATGCCGCGCCGGGCCGGCGGCGCGCCGGCGCTGGCGGCCATGACCGGCGCCGCCCTGGCCGCAGGCTGCGACGATGGCGCCGCTGCGGCCCCCGGCGTGGACGCAGCAGCCGGCGCCACCGCGACGGACAGCGACAATGCGGAAGGGATCGCCACCATCGGCGGTGGCACCGGCTGCGGCGGGCTGACCGGCGTGGGCGGCGGCGCCTGCGTCGGCACCGGGGCTTCGGGCTGCGCCGTCGCCTCCGCCGCCTCGGCCTGCTCCGCCCCCTGCTCTACGCCTTTCAGCGCCGCCAGCGACATGACGGTCAGTGCAGCCCCCTCCTCGCGCTTCGGCGCGCGGCCCATGCCCAGGTTCAGCAGCGCCGCGATCAGCAGCGCGTTGATCCCGAGCGAGGCCGCCGCCGGCCCCGTGACGCGAAAGGGACGCCGCACGCCCGTCATGGCGTCAGAAGGTATTCGCCACGGTGAAGCGGAAGCTCTGTCCCTCGGCGGCGAGCGACGACAGATGGCGGCGATATTGCTTGTCGAAGATATTATCCATGGCGATGCGGAATTCGAAGCCCTTGGCCACGCCACCCTGCGGCTTGAAGGCGAAGAACAGGTTGTGGACGCTGTAGCCCGGCGTCGCCAGGCCCGACCCGGCCGAGGCAAAGCTGCCCGGCGTCACCTTGTCCTGCCGCTCGGCAAATTCGCCGGTCCAGCCGCCCGACAGGCCGCTCGCCACATCATTATAGCCCAGCGTCAGGCGATAGTCGTTCGCCGGGATGGTGTTGAG
This sequence comes from Sphingobium sp. L-44, assembly GCF_056859495.1. Lineage (NCBI taxonomy): Bacteria > Pseudomonadati > Pseudomonadota > Alphaproteobacteria > Sphingomonadales > Sphingobiaceae > Sphingobium > Sphingobium sp. L-44. Next base: position 53,248 of record NZ_JBSXOQ010000040.1, read on the forward strand.
ATAATCGCCGGTCAGCCGGTTCTTGCCATCGATGAAGCTGGCATTGCCGCGCGCATAGAAGCCGCCAATGCCATATTCAGCTTCCAGCTCGATGCCCTTGAAGCGCGACCGGTTGATATTCTGGAAATAGGGCGTGCCCGCCGCTGCCGAGACGTTGACGATCAGATCCTTGACGTCGTTCTGGAACAGGGTGGTCTTCGCACGGAAGCGGTCATTCTTGCCCAGCATATCGTCGAAGGACAAAGTGAAGCCGGCTTCATAATTGTCCGACTTCTCGGGCTTCAGGTCCGGATTGTTCGGCCGGGTTGCGCTGCGGGTGAAGATTTCGTCGATATTGGGCATGCGCACGGTGCGCGCGACCGACCCGAACAGACCGAACCAGGGCGTGAAATTGTAGAGCGCGGCGAGCTTGGGCGACACGCCGCTATCCTTCACCTTGTCGGTCAGGACAGTGCCGCCGACCACCGTGTCGCCCGGCGTCAGTCGGGTCCAGTCGACGCGCACGCCCGGCATGATGGTCAGCTTGTCGGACCAGACGATCTCCAGCTGACCGAACAGGCCATAACGGTCCATGTCGCCTTCGGGATGGGTGCCCGCGCCCGGCGTCACCGTACCGTCGAAATTGACGCGCGGGTTGCGCCGTTCCTGCGTGCTCCACTGGCCGCCCAGGATCAGGAAGGTCGTCCAGTCGCCGCCCATGGCGAACTCGCTGGTATTCTGGACCTTGGCCTGCCAGCTTTCATAGGAGAAATCGGAATATTCCAGGTTCGCGCCCAGGAAGGTGGTCTCGGTCTGGTGGACCTTGGACAGCGAATAGGCGACCTGCGCCTCGACATTGAAGAATTTGCTGCCGTCGAAGTCGTTCACATAGCCCAGCACGGCGGTCTTGTCGTGGACCCGGCGGCGCATCAGCGAGCTGCCGGTGGCGGCCGAAATCTGGTCATAGACCTGCGGCGCGTCGCTGATCCAGTCCTGGTAGGACGCCCAGATCGCATGCTTCTTGTTGCCGCCGATCGCGACCCGCCCCTTGACCAGCCAGCTGTCGGATTCGGTGGCGGAGGCAGCGACGGTGTCGCCATTGCCGCTCTTGTAATCGTCGGTGCGGCGATAATTATAGCTGCCCAGCAGTTCGACGCCGTCGACCGGCTCGGTCGCGACGATGCCCGACAGGGTATGGCCCTGCGCATTGGTTTCGGTCGCGCCCTTCAACCGCACGGCCAGCTTGTCGCCGTCGCGCAGGAAGTCCGACGCATCCTTGGTGGTGAAGTTGATCACGCCCGCCAGCGCGCCAGCGCCATAGAGGGTGGAGGATGCCGGGCCGCGCAGCACCTCGACCCGCTTGTAGAGTTCGGGCTCGCTGAAGAAGGCGCCCATGCGATATTGTTCGTAGAATTTGGTGACGCCATCGACCGTCATCAGGATGCGGTTGTCGCTGTCGCCGATCGCCGTGCCCATGCCGCGAATGTTGAAGCCCTGGCCCAGCTGGCCGACGCCGCCCTGCACATTGACGCCCGGCATGCCTTCCAGCAGGTCGCCGATCGTCGTCGCCTGCAGCTGGTCGATATCCTCCTGGTCCAGCGCGGTCACCGCCTGCGGCGTGTCCAGCGCGACCTTCTCGACACCTGCGGAGATGATCATCCGGTCGAGCGCGAACTGCGAATCGCTCGCGACCGCAATGTCGTCGCTCTGCTCCTGGGCCATTGCCGGCAGCGGCAGTGCGATCAGCGCGGTGCCCAGCAGCAGGGTCTTGGACTTGGTCATGAAAAATGCCCCCGTATCATTGTTGCGGCGCATCACGCGCCGGGTTGGCCGCTCTCTACCCGCATTAAATGCTATTGCAAGTGATTCTCACTATATATTATAGAGGAGCGTAACGAAACCAAGGGGAACCCCATTGTCCAACCATCGCCGCCCGGTGAACGCCCTGTTCGCCGCCGCCTTGCCTGTGCTGCTATTGGCCAGCGCCACCGCTGCCCAGGCGCATATGCCCTATGTGCTGCCGACCCTGTTCGACGCCGGAAAGGCCGATCATGTCACCGTCACCTCGGCCTTTGCCGAGGACGCCTTCGTCCCCGAAGTCGCGATGCGCGACGCCCCCTTCCACCTGGTCGCGCCGGACGGCAGCCAGGCGACGACCGGTCCGGTCACCTATCTGCGTGACCTGTCGGTGTTCGAGGCAGATCTGAAGGCGGACGGCACCTATCGCATCACCACCGGCCAGCGCGCCGGGCGCAAGGGCAAGATGTTCCGCGTCGGCGACACATGGCAGATGCGCGGCGAAGGCGGCGATCCCAAGCCCGGCACGCAGGAGGTCGAGGTGCAGAGCATGACGCTCGCCGACGCCTATGTCACCCGCGGCCAGACGACGCAGGCCGCGCTCAAGCCGGTCGGCACGGGCCTCGAAATCCAGCCGGTCACCCATCCCAACGCCATCGTGTCGGGCAGCGACGCCAGCTTCGTGCTGCTGTTCGACGGCAAGCCCCTGCCCGCCACGCAGGTCACCCTGTTCCGCAGCGCCGGCGTGCATGACGGCCGCAAGGTCGCGACCGAGACCAAGAGCGACGCACAGGGCCGCTTCAGCCTGAAGCCGGACGATGCCGGCACCTACCTGATCCTGGTCCGCCATCGCGGCGCCGCGCCGGCCGGGTCGGAAACACCCTATCGCAGCTACACCTACACGCTGGCGTTCGACGCCGCCTGATATTCCGGAGACACACCATGAACACCCGTTCCATCCTGATCGCCGCCGTCGTTGCCGCCGCCGGCACGCCCGCCTTCGCCGCCCCGCATGAAGGCGGCGCCTTCGTCCACGACTATGACAGCAACCATGACGGCAAGGTCGACCGCGCCGAGTTCGACGCCGTGCGCGTCACCCGCTTCAAGGCGACCGATGCCAATGGCGATGGCTGGGTGTCGGAGGATGAATATGTCGGCGAATATGCCGCCCGCCTCGAAAAGCAGCTCGCCCAATCGAGCCTGACCGAAGAGAAGAAGACCGAGGAGCGCCAGCGCCAGATCCGCCAGGCCCATGTCCGCTTCGGCGTGCTCGACAAGGACAAGGACGGCAAGATGGCTCAGGCCGAATATGACGCATCGGGCGCGCGTGCCTTTGCCGAGCAGGATGCCGACAAGGACGGTATTGTCACCGCCGCCGACGTGCAGGCGACCAACGCCCGCATGGCCGCCATGCGCGCCAAGACCGATAGCTGACACAAAGAAGGACCGGGGTTGCCGGTCCTCATGGAGCTTACCAGGGAAGGGGCCGAGCCGTGCAGACCCGGCCCCTTTCGCATGTCAGAGACTGTTTGAGAAAGCCGGTACCAGCCCGCTCCCCCGCCCAACCACCCGATCCAGTGTCATCCTGTCGGGCGGTTGTGTGGGGGAGCGGGCTGGAACCGCGCTGAAAAATCGCTCTTTCGCGATTTTTCAAACAGGCTCTCAGGCCCAGTTGAAGGGCAAGGGCGCCTCGCGGAAGGCGAAGCGGTCGAGATGGTCGGCGACGACCTGCTTGAACTTCTCGACATCGGCGTCCGCATTGGGTTCCAGCACCACGGTCAGCAGCTCGGCATCGGCACTCAGGTGGATCGGCCCCATCGGAAAGGCGATCTCGCCCTTGTCCGCGTCGAAGCTGGTCTCGAACTTGTGGCTCCAATGCTTGCACAGCTGCTGCAGGTAACGGCTGCCATGGGTGGTCGGCACGGTGGCGGTCAGCGTCATGGGATCAGAGCCTTTCGATCTTGCTGGCGGCCTCATCGATCAGGGCCGCGACGTCGAACATGGTTTGGGAATCGGCGCCTTCCTTTTCAAGCCGATGCTGGATCGCCACTCGCATATTCTGCAGCGCGCGGCGCACCGGCGCAGCATCATTACGTTCGGCCTTGCGGGCCAGATGCGCCAGCTTCTCCATCACCTCGGCAACGCCGGCCTCATGCTCAGCCAGATGGGCCGTGCCCGCGTCGGTGATGGCGAACAGCTTGCGGCTGCCTTCGCCAGGCTGCTCGGCGATCAGGTCCATGTCGGCCAGCAGGGTCAGGGTCGGATAGACGACGCCCGGACTGGGCGCATAGACCGACCCCGACAGGCTCTCGATCTCGCGGATCAGGTCATAGCCGTGGCGCGGCGCATCGGCGATCAGCTTGAGCAGGATGAGCTTGAGCGCATCATTGCCGAACAGCCGCCGGCGCCCGCCGCCACGCCCGCCCCGGCCACCGCCGAAGGGACCGTCACCAAAGCCGTCTTCACCGAACGGACCGCCCCGGCCCCCGGCCCGACCACCGCCGAAACCGCGTCCAAACCCCTCGGGACCAAAGCCGCCCGGTCCGAAGAAGCGGCCACGGCCGCGCCCGCCATGATGGCCCAAGCCGCGCGGGTCGAAACCGCGATCGGCCATGGCGTCATCCATGTGCCGGCCCGGCCGGCAACCCCGGCGCCCAGCGCCGCGATCGGAATGGGAAAAATGCATATTCTCTCTTTCAAAATGCTTCATGATGCATTGTGATATATCTTAAAATTCACCAACGTCAATGCATAAGATATATCTTTATGCATCTTATGATAGAGACACCCACCCGAAACGCCGGAAAATCTGGCTTATCTCCTCAGAGCATAAGCATTATGCAGAATGTGATTGTTCTTGCGATCGATTGTCGTTAGCAGCCCTGCCCAACATGGATCAGGGGATCGCGATGCTGCATCATATCGAAATTCGTCACTCTGCAATCGCGCTGGCGGCGCTGACCATCGCCCTCGCATCGCCAGCCATGGCGCAGCAGCCCGAGGCCGACGTTGACACCAAGGGCGCCGAATCGATCGTCGTCACCGCGGCCCGCTCGATCCTGCCGCCCAATGCGCTGCCGCTGACGATCGACCTGATCGACAAGCAGATGCTGGACCAGCAGATCGCGATCTCCGGCTCGGTCACCGATGCCATCTCCACCCTCACCCCCAGCTTCTCGCCGACCCGCGGCAAGCTGTCGGGCGCGGGCGAAACGCTGCGCGGCCGCTCGCCGCTCTACGCCATCAACGGCATCCCCCAGTCGACTCCGCTGCGTGACGGCAGCCGCGACGGCTTCACCATCGACGGCTTCTTCATCGACCGGGTCGAACTCATCTATGGCTCCAACGCCTTGCAGGGGATTGGCGGCACTGGCGGCATCGTCAACCAGGTGACGGTCGGCGCGCCCAAGCAGGAGGGCATCAGTGGCCGGGTGCTGGTGCAGGGATCGGCCAGCGACGATTTCGACGGTGACGGCTTCGGTGGCAAGGCGGCCGGGCTGGTCCAGTATAAGGCTGGCGCTTTCGATGCCACGGTCGGCGCCTCCTATGAAAAGCGCGGCGCCTTCTACGACGCGCGCAACCGCCGCATCGGCATCAACCTGACCCAGGGCGAGACCCAGGCGTCGCAGACCACCGATATCTTCGCGCGACTGGGCTATGCCGTCGGCGATACCGGCCGGCTCGACCTCATCCTCAATCGCTATGAGCTGAAGGGCGATGGCGACTATGTCCCGCTCGCCGGCAGCCGCGCCAACGGCCTCCCCACCACCGCGGTCAAGGGCGACGCCCCCGGCACGCCGGGATCGAACCGCACCGAAAGCGCGTCCCTCTCCTATACCGACAGCGATGTCGCCGGCGGCAACCTCGTCACCCAGCTTTTCTTCAACCGCAGCCGCGACATTTTCGGCGGCGAGTTCGCCGCGATCGCGACCTTCCAGGATCCCAGCATCGCGCCGGTCGGCACCCTGTTCGACCAGTCGCAGAACCGGTCGCGCAAGATTGGCGGCAAGATCAGCTATGAACGCGCCCTGCCCGGCTTCGAAGCGCTGACCACCACGGTCGGCCTCGACGTCCTGTTCGACAAGACGGAACAGCGGCTGATGGTTACCGGCCGCACCTGGGTGCCGCCCAGCGACTTCCGTTCCATCGCCCCCTTCGCCCAGGCCAATCTCAAGATCGCCGACGGGCTGGTCCGCGTCGCCGGCGGCGTGCGCTGGGAAAATGTGCAGGTGAAGATCGACGATTTCCACACCCTCGCCTCCACCACCGCGCCCAATTATGGCGGCGTCGATGTCGCGGGCGGCAAGCCCAAATTCTCCGACGCGCTGCTGAACGGCGGCCTCATCTTCGAACCGCTTGACGGCATTCGTGCCTATGCCAGCTATGCCGAGGGCTTCACCATGCCCGATGTCGGCCGCGTCACCCGGTCGATCGGCGTCGCGGGCGTCGACCTCGACGATTACCTCGACATCAGCCCGATCGTCTCCAACAACCGCGAGATCGGGCTGGAGGTGAAGCGCGGCCCGATCGACGCCAGCGCCACCTATTTCTGGTCATCCAGCGACAAGGGCCAGATCCTGATCGCACAGGGTGACGGCATCTTCACCGTGCAGCGCCAGCGGGTCGAGATCGAAGGGCTGGAAATCAACCTGGGCGTGCAGACGCCGCTGCCGGGGCTCAAGCTCTCCACCGGCTATGCCCATCTCAAGGGCCGCTATGACAGCGACAGCGCCAATCCCGACGGCATCGTCGATACCGATCTGGACGGCACCAACATCTCGCCCGATCGCCTGAACGTCGCCGCCGACTATCGCCATGGCGCCATCTCGGCGCGGCTGCAGACCCAATATTATCTGTCGCGCAATTTCCATGGCAAGGCGAACCCGGACCGGCGCAACAATTTCGGCGGCTATGCGGTCACCGACGCCTATCTCCGCTACGACACCGCATCACTGGGCGGCGTCTATCTCAGCGTCCAGAATCTGTTCGATAAATTCTATATCGACTATAATAGCGACACGCGCCTGCCCAACGACAATCTGGCCTTCTTCGCCGGTCGCGGGCGGCTCTTCACCCTGGGCTGGGATTATCGCTTCTGATGATAAGCGGGCGGGCCACGGCCCGCCCGTTAAGGCCATCAGAGCGACGCGAAATCGATCGGCGCGTGCCGGTCAAGCGTGCGGCTCTGGTCCTCCAGCGGATATTTGAGGCCGCTGGCGCAATTGAACAGCACCGCGCGGTCATCCCGCCCGATCAGCCCCTCGTCCAGCGCTCGGCTGTAGGCCGCCAGCGTCGCCCCACCCTCGGGACAGAGCAGCAGCCCGTCGTCGCGCGCCACGTCGCGCACCGCCGCTGCGATCGCCGCGTCCGACACCGCCAGCGCCGCGCCGCCGCTTTCCCGCACCGCGCGCAGGATCAGGAAGTCGCCCACCGCCTTGGGCACGCGAATGCCCATGGCGATGGTCTGCGCATCCTCCCAGCGTTCGGCAAATTCCACGCCCTGCTCGAAGGCGCGGACCATCGGCGCGCAGCCTTCAGCCTGTACCGCAAACATCTTGGGCCGCTTCGATCCGATGAAGCCGATCTTCTCCAGCTCATCGAACGCCTTCCACATGCCGATCAGGCCGGTGCCGCCGCCGGTGGGATAGAAGATCGCGTCGGGCAGTTCCCAGCCGAGCTGTTCGGCCAGTTCCAGCCCCATCGTCTTCTTGCCCTCGATCCGATAGGGCTCCTTGAGCGTCGAGAAATCGAACCAGCCGCGTTCCTTGACGCCCTGGCCGACGATCGCACCGCAATCATCGATATAGCCGTTGACGCGATAGACCCGCGCGCCCTGCGCCGCGATCTCGCGTACATTCACTTCGGGCGTGTCGGCCGGGCAGAAGATCACCGACTCCATGCCGGCGACCGCCGCATAGGCGGCCAACGCCGCGCCGGCATTGCCGTTGGTCGGCATCGCCACCTGGGTCACGCCCAGTTCCTTGGCCATGGAGACCGCCATCACCAGGCCCCGCGCCTTGAACGAGGCCGTCGGCAACCGCCCCTCATCCTTGGCGAGCAGTTGCGCCCCGCCCAGCCGCTTTGCCGTGCGCGGCAGCGGAATGAGCGGCGTCGCATTCTCGCCCAGACTCACGATGTTGGATGTCTGCCGCACCGGCAGCAATTCGCGCCAGCGCCACAGGTCCATCGGCCGGCTGCTGAGCGCCTCCTTGGTCAGCGTGGCCCGCACGCCGTCCAGATCATAGCGCACCAGCAGCGGCTTGCCCGCCGCCGACAGCCCATGCAGCCGATCCGCCTCATAACGCTCGCCGGTCAGCGAACATTCCAGATGGGTGACAAAGGTCGGACGGTCGGTGGTGAGGTTCAGGTCGTGCAGCAAAAGGGCCTCCGTTCGGGCAAGGATTCGGTGCATTCGCGGCCCCACGGGGGACCCTGACCGATCCAGCCCGAACGGGGCGGATATTTGTCAGTCCGGCTTCTTCGCCACGCTGACCATGGCGGGGCGCAGCAAGCGGTCCTTGATGCTGTAGCCGGCCTGCATTTCCACCAGCACGGTGCCCGGCTCGGCGTCCGCCGACGGCAGTTCCATCACCGCCTGATGCTTGTTCGGGTCAAGCGGCTGGCCGACCGATTCGATCTTGGTGATGCCGTTGCGGCCGAACACCGCCTCCAACTCGCGGCCGGTGGCTTCCAGGCCCGTCACCAGCCCCTTGAACTTGTCGTCCTCGCGCAGATCGGCGGGGATGGCGGCCAGCGCCCGGCCCAGATTGTCGGCCACCGACAGCATGTCGCGGGCGAAGCTGGTCGCGGCATAGGCGCGCGCGTCGGCCAGTTCCTTCTCCAGCCGGCGCCGCACATTCTGCGTATCGGCATGGGCGTAGAGAATGTCCTGCTTGGCCGTTTCCAGCTCGGCTTCCAGCGCTGCGATACGCTCGGCATTGGCGTTTTCAGGGGCGTCCACGGGGGTCTCCTCCTCGGGCAGCTGGTCCAGGGTTTCGGTATTTTCGATAGTCTGCTTGTCTTCGCTCATCTCATCAATCTCGACAGCGTCTGTGCGGTGAAATCCACCATGGGGATCACTCGGGCATAGTTCAAGCGCGTGGGGCCGATCACGCCGACCACACCGACGACCCGGCCGTCCCCGCCGCGATAGGGGGCGGCTATGACCGATGAACCCGAAAGGGAAAAGAGCTTGTTTTCCGAACCGATGAAGATTTTGGTCGCGCTGCCCGCCAGCGCGCTCTCCAGCAGGCGCGAAATCTCCTGCTTGCCTTCCAGCTGCTCCAACAATTGCCGTACCCGGTCGAGGTCGGCGGCGGTGCCATCGTCGATCAGATGCGCCTGCCCCCGCACGATCAGCACGGGACGGTCATCGGCGTCATGGCTCCAGATCGCGATGCCGCGCGTCACCAGTTCGCGCGCCGCGCCCTCCAGCGTGGAGCGCTCCTGCTCCATCTCGCGCGCCAGCAGGTCGCCGGCCTGGCGCAGGGTCAGCCCGCCAAAGCGCGCCGACATGAAATTGGCCGCCTCGTTCAGCATCGATGGCGTCACCCCGCGCGGCAGGTCGAGCACGCGATTCTCGATCGATCCATCCTGACCGACCAGCACGGCCAGCGCCTGCCGATCATTCAGCGGCACGAAGCCGAACTGGCGCAGCACCGGCTCGCGCCGGGGCACCATGACGATGCCGGCACAGGCGGACAGGCCCGACAGCGTCGCCGTCGCCGCCGACAGCGCCTCCTCGATCGACCCGCCCTCGGCCAACCCCGCCTCGATCGCGCGGCGCTCCTCGACCGACGGCTCGGCCGCCTGCATCATCCCATCGACGAACAGCCGCAGCCCGGTCTCGGTCGGCATCCGCCCGGCCGAGGTGTGCGGCGCGGCGAGCAGGCCCAGTTCCTCCAGATCCTGCATCACATTGCGGATCGAGGCGGCCGAGAGGCTGAGCCCCATCTTGCTGATCGTGCGCGACCCCACCGGCAGTCCGGTGCCCAGATAGCTGTCCACCACCATGCGAAACACGTCGCGGGCGCGGTCATTCAATTCGGCGATGGAGGCAGTGGCGGCCATGGCGATGATGTAGGCGGCTTTCCCGCGCGGCTCAACGGGGGAGATTGGCCGATTGCCCTATCCGTCATGCCGGGCCTGGGTCACGTCCGTCAATGTGGTGTAATTTCGGTGCTGGCCATCGGGCTGCATTTTCAGGCGGCCTTGGGTGTAATCTGTAGCGGCTGAACCTCCTCGGTTATGGGTGTGGCAAGGGCGGCCATGCCCTCGATCTGCAT
>NZ_JBSXOQ010000041.1:0-2282 GCF_056859495.1 Sphingobium sp. L-44
TGGAGAGAAATTCTCGGTTAGGTTTGGCGAATGCCGAACAAGGGAAACCGTGGATGAAAACGTCGAGATTCAGCGAGCAACAGATCGCGTTCATTCTCAAGCAGGCTGAGGACGGAACGACCGTTGAGGAGGTGTGCCGGAAGGCGGGTATCTCAGTTCAAACTTACTACCGATGGCGGAGCAAATATGGCGGCTTGATGCCGTCGGAGATGAAGCGGCTGAAGCAACTGGAGGAGGAAAATGTCCGCCTCAAGCGCCTCGTGGCGAACCTGAGCCTGGACAAGGAGATGCTGCAGGATGTCATCCGCCGAAAAATGTAAGGCCTGATCGAGCTCGGGAAATCGTCAGCTATCTGCGGACGAGCTACCAAGTGAGCGAACGGCGGGCCTGCAGCGCGTTTCCGATCAACCGATCGACCCAGCGCTACCAGTCACGTCGCCTCGATCAGGCCGGCCTCAAGATGAAGATCAGGGAGCTGGCCGCGACCCGTGTTCGCTACGGGTATCGGCGGATCCATGTCCTGCTGCGGAGAGAAGGATGGAAGATCAATCACAAACGGACGCATCGGCTGTACCGCGAGATGGGCCTGCAACTGCGCAACAAGACGCCTAAGCGCAAGGTGAAGGCGAAGCTGCGTGACGACAGGGCACCAGCGTCGGCGCCTAACGAATGCTGGTCGATGGACTTCCTGTCGGATCAGCTCTTCGACGGTCGTAAAATCCGTGTGCTGTCGATCATCGACAACTTCAGCCGGGTATCGCCGGTACTCGATGTCAGGATGAGTTACCGCGGTGCCGATGTCGTCCAAACCCTTGAACGGGTTGCGGCTAGGCATGGGCGACCGCAGCGTATTCGCCTGGACAATGGGCCGGAATTTATCTCGAAGGATTTGGATCTTTGGGCTTGGACGCACGGTGTCGTCCTCGACTTCAGCCGCCCCGGCAAACCGACGGACAACGCGTTCGCCGAGTCCTTCAACCGCCGCGTCCGGGCCGAATGCCTCAACGCCTTTTGGTTCTTGAGCCTGGACGATGCTCGGGTAAAATGTGAGGCTTGGCGGATCGATTACAACGAGGTCCGTCCGCACAGCTCCCTCGGCAACCAGACCCCGATGGAGCACGCTTTTGGATCAGGGCAGGCATGCCTGCCCTGATCCAAAAGCGTGCTCCATCGGGGTCTGGTTGCCGAGGGAGCTGTGCGGACGGACCTCGTTGTAATCGATCCGCCAAGCCTCACATTTTACCCGAGCATCGTCCAGGCTCAAGAACCAAAAGGCGTTGAGGCATTCGGCCCGGACGCGGCGGTTGAAGGACTCGGCGAACGCGTTGTCCGTCGGTTTGCCGGGGCGGCTGAAGTCGAGGACGACACCGTGCGTCCAAGCCCAAAGATCCAAATCCTTCGAGATAAATTCCGGCCCATTGTCCAGGCGAATACGCTGCGGTCGCCCATGCCTAGCCGCAACCCGTTCAAGGGTTTGGACGACATCGGCACCGCGGTAACTCATCCTGACATCGAGTACCGGCGATACCCGGCTGAAGTTGTCGATGATCGACAGCACACGGATTTTACGACCGTCGAAGAGCTGATCCGACAGGAAGTCCATCGACCAGCATTCGTTAGGCGCCGACGCTGGTGCCCTGTCGTCACGCAGCTTCGCCTTCACCTTGCGCTTAGGCGTCTTGTTGCGCAGTTGCAGGCCCATCTCGCGGTACAGCCGATGCGTCCGTTTGTGATTGATCTTCCATCCTTCTCTCCGCAGCAGGACATGGATCCGCCGATACCCGTAGCGAACACGGGTCGCGGCCAGCTCCCTGATCTTCATCTTGAGGCCGGCCTGATCGAGGCGACGTGACTGGTAGCGCTGGGTCGATCGGTTGATCGGAAACGCGCTGCAGGCCCGCCGTTCGCTCACTTGGTAGCTCGTCCGCAGATAGCTGACGATTTCCCGAGCTCGATCAGGCCTTACATTTTTCGGCGGATGACATCCTGCAGCATCTCCTTGTCCAGGCTCAGGTTCGCCACGAGGCGCTTGAGGCGGACATTTTCCTCCTCCAGTTGCTTCAGCCGCTTCATCTCCGACGGCATCAAGCCGCCATATTTGCTCCGCCATCGGTAGTAAGTTTGAACTGAGATACCCGCCTTCCGGCACACCTCCTCAACGGTCGTTCCGTCCTCAGCCTGCTTGAGAATGAACGCGATCTGTTGCTCGCTGAATCTCGACGTTTTCATCCACGGTTTCCCTTGTTCGGCATTCGCCAAACCTAACCGAGAATTTCTCTCCA
>NZ_JBSXOQ010000042.1:0-2629 GCF_056859495.1 Sphingobium sp. L-44
ACATGCAGATCGAGGGCATGGCCGCCCTTGCCACACCCATAACCGAGGAGGTTCAGCCGCTACAGATTACACCCAAGGCCGCCTGAAAATGCAGCCCGATGGCCAGCACCGAAATTACACCACATTGACGGACGTGACCAGCTGGCGCGCTAGGCCGCGATCGCCCGGCGGCAAAATTCCCATATCTCGACTGCCAGTTCGGATCGGCGCTGGCGATCGGGAATGGCGGCCTCCTCGGCAAGCAACTGGCTGTGGACGGTGGTCGAGACCAGATTATAGACGAGCAGCGCCATCCATGACGGCGGTCCTGCGCGGACCTGCCCCTCTGCCATGCCTTCGGACAGGATCGTGGCAATCAGGTCGATGAGCGGGCTTACCGCCTTTTGCAGTTCGACCGGACGCGCCTCCGCCAGGCGCAGATGCTCACGGCTGAGCGCCGCGCTCCGGCGCTGGCCGCCTTGCCAATCGCCATCAATGGCTGCGCGACCGATGACGATGGCCGTCACGATATGATGCAAGCGCGCCAGCGGGTCCGGCAGGTCGCGCACCTGTTCGCCGAACTGTTCCGCTGCGCGACGCAGCGTATGGGCAAACACCGCCAGCACCAGATCATCCTTGCCCGCAAAGCGATCGTACAGCGCCCGACGGGCCAGCCCGGTGCGCTGCAATACGGCACGAATGGTCAGCCCTTCCGGCCCCTCCTCGTCGAGCAGATCATAGGCGGCGGCAACGATCTGCTGGTTGCGATCGTCCAGTTCCGCGATCACGTCGTCGGTCTGCGGCGCCCGGTACATGCTCATCGATCCTCTCTGCAATAATCGCTTTCCATCTAGCAGCCCGCGGCTATAGTGCCAGCACTGAGAACATCGTTCTCATCGCGAAAGAGATATGGGAGAGTGCAATGGCGACGGTCCTCTTTGTCGAGGCCAGCGGCGCGGAGCATCGGATCGATGTGCCGACGGGCGAGAATCTGATGCGCGCGGCGCTCAACGAGGGGCTGGAAGGCATGGTCGGCGAATGCGGCGGCGGCCTCGCCTGCGCGACCTGCCATTGCTATGTCGAGGAGGATTGGGCCGACCGTCTGCCCGCGCCTGCGCAGACCGAGCTGGACATGCTCGAATGCACCACCAGCGAACGCCGCCCGAGCAGCCGCCTTGGCTGCCAGATCATCGCCAGCGATGCGCTCGACGGGCTGGTCGTCCACCTGCCCGCTGCGCAATATTGAGGAGCCCGATCATGGCAACCGCCCAAGCGACGCCCGTTATGGACATTCCCGCCCATGTCCCGCCCGAACTAGTGCGCGAGATCGGCCTCACCACGGGCCCGGAATTTCTCGCCGCGCCCCATGCCTTCATGGCCAAGCTGCACGAAACGCATCCGCCGATCTTCTACAGCGTCAATCCGCTGATCGGGAACAGCTGGTGTACGATCAAGCATGAGGATGCCTTCTTCGCGCTACGCCATCCGGAATATTTCACCACCGCCGGGGCCACACCCTTCCCGCGCGATCCCAATAATTATTTCCATTTCATCCCGCTCGAGATCGATCCGCCGCATCATCGCAAATATCGCGCGATTCTCGATTCGACCTTCTCGCCGCAAAGCGTGCTGCGGCTTGAAGCCTATATGCGCCGCCTGACCAACGACCTGATCGACAGCTTCATCGATGCCGGCGAAGTGGAATTCACCACCGCCTTCGGCCGACCGCTGCCGGTGTCGATCTTCCTCGACCTGATGGGCCTGCCGCAGGAGATGCGCGACACCTTCGTCGACTGGGCGGTCGACCTGCTCCATTCGCAGGATCGCATGACCGCCGGCCTCGCCATGCGCGGGATCGAGGCCTATCTGGCGCAGGTGATCGTCGAGAAGACGGCCAGGCCCGATGATGGCGTCATCAGTACGATCATCCAGGCACGGCCGGGTGGCGAACCGCTGACCGAGCGGGAGATTTTCGGCTTTACCTTCTTCCTGTTCATCGCCGGGCTCGACACGGTGTTCGCGACGCTCAACAATATCTGGCTGTGGCTAGCGGAAAATCCCGATCGGCGGCGCGACATCATCGCCCATCCCGATCAGATCAATGCCCAGGTGGAAGAGCTGCTGCGGGTCTTTTCCGTCACCTTTTCCGGTCGGACCCTGACCCAGGATCTGGAAATGCGTGGGGTGCAGATGAAGAAGGGCGACAAGTTCAACAGCATCCTGCCCGCCTGCAACTATGACCCGGATGTCTTCCCGGATCCGACGCGGGTTGACTTCGACCGACCGCGCAAGCCGATCCTGGCCTTTGCCGGCGGCGTGCATAGCTGCATTGGTGCGCATCTGGCGCGTCTGGAGGTGAAGGTTGCGTTGCAGGAGTGGCTGCGGCGCATTCCTGACTTTGCGGTTCGGTCTGATGCGTTGATCAGCTACTGGCCTGGCGGGGTGGTTGGGCCGAAGTCTGTTCCGCTGGTCTGGTAGGGCGCGGACACAAAAAAGCCGCCTTGGGGATATCCGAGGCGGCGTGTGTGTGTTTGTGTGTGTGTTGGTTGCGGGAGTAGGATTTGAACCTACGACCTTCAGGTTATGAGCCTGACGAGCTACCGGGCTGCTCCATCCCGCGACACTGGGCTTTTGTGGCCCTGATATGCAA
>NZ_JBSXOQ010000043.1:0-20655 GCF_056859495.1 Sphingobium sp. L-44
GCGTGTGACGTGTGGTAACTCCACCTTACCGATGAGCCCGGTGGCCACCGAGTTCGAAATCGCATGGGGTTGGGCATGCCCAACCCCATGCGATCACCTCAATCTACACCGGAAATTACACCACGAGCGCGGACGCTAACCCCGTTTCCTGCTTACTCCGAGGGCGGGCCAACTTCACCGCACGAACATACGGTCTAGGGGCTACTCAGTTGGACCCAAAATTCGGCCGGATAGTTCAACGATTTAATGGTCAGGAAACTCCGAGAACTGAGAATGGCCGATGGCCGATGTGCATTGTTCGTTGCACGACACAATCGCATCTCCATGAGTGCGTTCATGTACCGAGTACGCAAAGGCATGCCGGTTGATGAAGCAGCCACTTTACCGCCGCAAAACAAGCCATCTTGATAATCACGCCAGGTGACAACCTCTCCGCACAGCGCTGTGCGCGACCACTGCTAATCGAATGCAAGACCATCTCGGCTGTGCGGCCATCGCATTGCCCATGACAGACGATAAAATTGGTCGATGGACGATCCGCAATCGTTGACCCTGCAAACCTCACCCCCGAGCAACAAGCGATCGTCGACGAATTGTTTCGGCGAAAGTTCGAAGCAACCGGCTTTGATAAACTGCGGCCATAGGCGAGGCTGTTATCCTGAATAGGTGATGAACGTATTACCCTTTCCGAAACTTCGGCAATAGGTCACAAAATCACCACCGTTAACGCCTCCGACCATGACCTCAAAGATCGAAGCTACTTACCTCATGACGGTCTGATGAGGCTGGGCTCGACGCTTCCACGTCCCCGCTATTTAGCTCCTTACCGCGAAATGCGAAGCCGAATGCAGCCAGTCGAGCGATCAGCCGTGCACGTCGCTGCGTACCCACAAGCTAACGGACCCCGGCGCCACCCGCACCGTCAATCGCCCCTCCCCGTCCGCGACACGCTCTTCGTCGCAATGCCCAAGATAGTCGACAAAGGCAGCGTCGGCATGATCGCGACCCAGTTCCACCGTCTTTTCCATGGTGTCACGGTTGGTAAGAATGAGGATGGCGCCCGCTTGCTCATGAGTGCCATGCCGCACGACTATAAGGCAGTACGGGTCGTCAAAAATGTCCGTCTGCGCGCCATGAGCGAAGCGCTGCCGCGCCTGGACTAACCGTGGCAGACAATCAACAGGAGCAATCATTATGTCATGCACCTTGCCGTCGCTCCCTGTGTCGCTGTAGCGCGCGCCATAAAGGTCGGGATGGAAGAGACAGGGCGTCCCCTGCTCGCGCATGAGGATCAGAGCATAGGCGTGCGGCTTGAACCAGTCTTCGACCGGCGCCTCCAGTGCCTGCAAAGGCTGCGTGTCATGATTGCCGACGATCGTCACGGCATGGTCTGGCATCGCAGCGACAAGCGTGTCGTCGAAAAGGGTGCGAAGGTCAAAGTCGCCACCGGCGCGTGACGCCTCGCGAAAGCGGTGATGTAGCGCTACATCGAACAGCATCAGCTGCCGGTCGACTTGCTCAAGATATTGGCCAAGCGCCGCCATGTCGGGGTGCCAATATTCCGCGACCACAAAAAGCTCGGGATCGACACTCTCGCGCATATGGCCAACCCAGTCGCGAAAGAACCAGGCGGGTATATGCTTCGCCGCGTCCAGACGAAATCCGTTGCAGGGCACCTGCTCGGCGATCCAGCGCCCCCAATATTTCAGCTCCTCATAAACGGCTTGATTCCGGAACTCGACGTCGGCGCCCATCAGATAGTCATAATTGCCATTCTCGCCGTCGACCTCGTCATGCCATTCTCCATCGCCATATTCGTTCACCAGGCGGAAAACGCCATCCTCGTCCGGCTGCTCGACATGATCGACGCCGGTGAAACATCTGCTGTCCCACACGAATTCTGAATATTGGCCCTGTCGGCCCGGGAAGGTGAAGCGCGTCCAGGCATGAGCCTCGAAAGCCTCGTCCTCGAACTGGTTGCGATCGTCTGGGTTGGCCCGGCGTACGCGCACAGGCTCGACTTCGTCCGCGCCAATCTTGTGATTGAAGACAACATCGAGGATCACGCCGATACCGGCGTCACGCAGGGCCTTCGTCGCGCCTTCAAATCCGGTCCGATCGCCATAGCGGGTCGCGATCGCTCCCTTCTGGTCGAACTCGCCAAGGTCGAAAAGGTCGTAGCTGTCATAGCCCACCGACTGCTGTCCGGATGCGCCCTTGTAGGCTGGCGGTAGCCAGACATCCGTCACGCCCATTGCAGCAAGCTCGCAAGAGGCCTTGACCACTTCATTCCAGAGCGAGCCATCGGCGGGATAATACCAGTGAAAGAATTGAAGCAGCGTGCGCGGAGCCATGGCAAATCCTTGAACGGAGGCCGCCGCTCAACGAGCCAAAGTTATGCCGGTTGCAGCGCAACAAAAATTCTCGCTGATCTGGATCAGTCGCTGCATCCATTGGGCTTCCTGCGCGTTTATCGCTGGCCGCGCATTGCGGTATCGGATGGAGGACTGCGTGCAGGATAATCTAGACGACCGCATTCGGGTACGGGCACATGCCATCTGGGAAGCGCAGGGTCATCCTGAGGGGCTTGCCGAAGAACATTGGCGTCAGGCGGCCGAGGAAGTGGCGCAGGTCGACAAGTTGGCCGAGCTTCCCCCTCCCGCTGCGACAGGAGCAGCGGCAAAGGCGCTGACCAGGCCGAAAGTGCCCAAACCGACGGTCTGACCCCGTTGGTTCTCGCCCGCCCCCGCCATGACAGGACCGAGCCGCATTGAGCCAGCATCCTGACCGCCTCGAGAGCGGATCACCCTATCCTCTTGGCGCAAGTTTTGACGGGCTTGGCGTCAACTTCGCCATTTTTTCAGCCAATGCCGATCGGATCGAACTTTGCCTGTTCGATCCCGGAGGCCGCAAGGAAATCGCACGGCTGACCTTGCCCGAATGTACCGATGAGGTCTGGCACGGCTACCTGCCCGACGCACGGCCGGGCCTCCTCTATGGCTATCGCGTCCATGGCCCTTACGCCCCCGAACAGGGCCATCGCTTCAATCCCAACAAGCTGCTGCTCGATCCCTATGCCCGACGGCTGTCTGGCGCCATCAGATGGAATGATGTGCTGCACGGCTATCCGGTCCGCGGCCGGCGCAGGGATCTGGGATTCGACAGACGCGACAGTGCCAGTGCCATGCCCAAGGCTGTGGTCACTCACGACAGTTTCGACCGGTCGCGCGATGTCTGCCCGAACGTTCCCTGGTCGGAAACAGTGATTTATGAAGCGCATGCCAAGGGCCTGACCAAGCTGCTGGAGGCGGCCCCCGCGCAGGAGCGCGGCACCTTTGCGGCGCTCGCCCATCCCAGGGTCATCGACCATATGAAGCGGCTGGGCATCACGACGCTCGAGTTGATGCCGATCCATGCCTTCACGCAGGATCGCTTCCTGCTGGAAAAAGGCCTTCGTAATTATTGGGGCTATAACAGTCTGAGCTTCTTCGCGCCCGAGCCAGGCTATTTTTCCAGCGATAGCCATGACGAGTTTCGCGTCGCAGTGCGGCGCCTGCACGCGGCCGGGATCGAGGTGATCCTCGATGTCGTCTATAATCATAGCTGCGAGGGCAGCGAGCTTGGCCCGACATTGTCATGGCGTGGCATCGACAATGCGACCTATTACCGGCTGTTGCCCGACGATCCGCGCTACTGCCTCAATGACACCGGCACCGGCAACACCTTCAAGCTCACTCATGCTCGCGTGATCCAGATGGTGGCCGACTCGCTGCGATACTGGGCAACCAGCTTCGGAGTAGACGGTTTCCGCTTCGATCTGGGGCTGACGCTTGGCCGTACGGATCATGGCTTCGACCCCAATGCCGGTCTCTTCGACGTGCTGCGCCAGGATCCGATCCTTGGTCGCCTCAAGCTTATCACCGAGCCATGGGACGTGGGCATGGGCGGCTATCAGCTCGGTAATTTCCCGCCCGGATTTGCCGAATGGAACGACAAATATCGCGATACCGCGCGGCGCTTCTGGCGAGGCGATCCCGGGCAGCGCGCCGATCTCGCCGCCCGGCTTTCAGGATCGGGCGACCTGTTTGATCGTCGTGCGCGTCGCCCTTGGGCAAGCGTCAATTTTCTCACCAGCCATGATGGCTACACGCTCGCTGACCTCGTCTCCTATGAAGAGCGGCACAACGAGGCCAATGGCGAGGATAATCGCGACGGCCATGACAATAATCTTTCGCGCAACTGGGGCGCGGAAGGACCGACCCCCGAGCCGGCCATCCTCGCGACGAGAGGCAGGGTAAGGCGAGCGATGCTCACGACCTTGCTTGCCTCGCTCGGCACGCCGATGCTCGTGGCCGGCGACGAGTTTGGCCGCAGCCAGGGCGGCAATAACAATGCCTATTGCCAGGATAATGACATCAGCTGGCTCGACTGGTCGCTGATGGAGGGAGAGGAAGGCAAGGCCCTCTTCGCCTTCACCGCGCGGTTGATTGCCCTGCGCAAGGCTCATCCGGTGTTGCGCGCATCGACCTTTCTCTACGGGCAGAATTCTCCGGGGTTCGGCATCAACGACATCGAATGGTGGGACGAGCGCGGGGAGCAACTGTCCCGGGAGGACTGGGATAACCCTGACGGGCGTGCGCTCGTCATGCGGCGGGCGACCCTGCTGGAGGATGGGCGAGTCGAGGCGCTGACACTGCTCCTCAATGCGAGCGGAGACCCCATCGACTTCACCCTCCCCGCTCCCTCGGCGCCGCGGCAAGTGCTGATCGACAGCGCGCAGCCGGAGCGGGAACCCTTCGCGATCGGCGACGATTACCGGGTCGAGGCCCACTCCGCTGTGCTGGTTTGCTGGCTGGGTGAAAGGCCGCGACCATGATCCAATGGGGCCCGGCCGACATCGGTGGGGGACGCTGGCGTTTCGCTCTCTGGGCACCCGACCGACAAAGCGTGTCGCTCGAAATCGAGGGCGGAGCGACCTTGCCGATGGAGCCCGCTGATGATGGCTGGTTCTGTGTTGAGACCAGGGCCAGCGAGGACAGCCATTATCGCTTCCGCCTTGCCCCCGACCTTGCAGTCCCTGATCCCGCGTCGCGCCGCCAGGCTGGCGGTGTCCACGGCTGGAGCGTCGTCACCCCGATATCGCCGCCTGCCACCGGCTGGACGGGTCGCCCCTGGGAAGAAGCCGTCATCTATGAGCTGCATGTCGGCCTGTGCGGCGGATTCGCCGGAGTGGCTGACCGACTGCCCGCTTTGGCCGCCATGGGCGTCACCGCGATCGAATTGATGCCCGTCAACGCTTTTAGTGGATCGCGCAACTGGGGCTATGATGGCGTCCTGCCCTTTGCGCCGGCCGAGGTCTATGGAAGTCCTGCGGACCTGCGTGGCCTGATCGACGCCGCGCATGAACTGGGTCTCATGATCTTCCTCGACGTCGTCTACAACCATTTCGGCCCGGACGGCAATTATCTGGGCGCCTATGCCGCGCCCTTCTTCCATGCCGAACGCCACACGCCCTGGGGCGGCGCGGTGGCGGTCGATCGTCCGCCGGTCGCGGCCTTTTTCCGCGAAAATGCGCTGATGTGGCTCAATGACTATGGCTTCGATGGACTGCGCTTCGATGCGGTCCATGCGATCGGCGACGACGCGTTCCTCGACGCGCTGGCGCACGACCTTCGCGCCGCCACGCCCGGGCGCCACATCCACCTGATGCTGGAAAATGAGCGTAATGATGCCGGCCGCCTGGGGCCCATGCGCTATGATGCCCAGTGGAATGACGATTTCCACAATGTCATGCACGTCCTTTTGACCGGTGAGCGTGACGCCTACTATGAGGACTTCGCCGAGCGCCCGGCGCACCGGCTCGCGCGATGTCTTATGGAAGGCTTCATCTATCAGGGTGATCCATCGCCCCATCAGCAGGGCAAGCTACGTGGGACGCCTAGCGCCCATCTCCCCCCATCGGCCTTCATCGCCTTCCTTCAAAATCACGACCAGACCGGCAATCGTGCGCTGGGCGAGCGGCTGATCGCGCTGACATCGCCGGAACGGCTGAAGGCCGCGACGACGCTCCTGCTGCTCATGCCGCACATCCCCCTGCTTTTCATGGGGGAGGAGGCCGGCGCGACCAGCCCCTTCCTCTTCTTCACCGATTTCCATGACGAATTGGCCGATGCCGTACGCGAGGGCCGACGCCGCGAGTTCAAGAGCTTTGCCGCCTTCGCCAGGCAGGACGCCCGCGCGCGCATTCCTGATCCCAACGCCCACAAAACCTTCGACGTGGGTCGGATAGTGGAGGGGCCTGACGCGGCCGAATGGCGCCGCTTCTACCAAACGCTTCTGACACTGCGCCACCGCGCGATCGTGCCGGGAATCGCTGGCGCGCACGCGCTTGAAGCGACCGTGCTGACCCAAAGCGCTGTACAGGCGCTATGGCGGCTCGGCGACGGGCGTCTGCTTTCCATCCTTCTCAATCTTGGCGATCTGCCGGTCGATTGTTCCAGACGAGAGAAGCCGGCATTTTCGGCTGGAACGCCAGGTGGCCCTCCCAGCTGCGCCGTCTGGATCGATCTGCCATGATGACGCTGCTCCATCAGCTTGCGCAGGAAGCGGGCATAGCCCGCCTCTGGACAGACGCGGATGGCGAGGAGCGACAGGTGAGCGACGAGAGCCTGCGGGAAATCCTGTCTGCGCTGGGGTTGGGGCTCGGAAATGGGGACGAGGCAGCCATCACCATCGCGCGCGCGGCGCTTCACGAGCGGCGTTCGGCCCGCCCTGCCCTCATCACAGTGGATTGCGGGGAACCGCTCGCCCTGCCCGAGGGCGTACGCACGCTTCGAACCGACACGGGCGAGGTGATCGAAATCGACGCGGAGCGCGGCTTCTCGCGCCCCGGCTACTACCGCGCGGTCTATGATGACGGTAGCATCCTTCTTGCGGCAGCCCCTGTCCGTTGCCCGGCCATAAAAAGACGCGGCTGGGGCGTCACGATCCAGATCCCGTCGCTGCGCGGCGACGACAAGGACTTTGGTGATTTTGGCCTGCTGGCCGAGGCAGTGGCACAGCTGGGGGCATGTGGTGCGGATGCTGTGGCGCTGAGCCCGGTCCATGCGCTGTCGCTGGCCGACCCGGGCCGTTTCGCACCCTACTCGCCGTCGAGCAGGATTGCGCTCAATGCGCTGTTTGCCCCACTTGAGACAGCCGGCGTGTCGCCCTCGGCAGCTCTGATCGACTGGGACGTCGCCGGCCCGGCCAGGCTGGCCGCTCTTGAGGAGGCGATCGCGCGCAGCGCACAGGATGATGTGGTGCCAAGTGAGGCGGGAGGCTTCGAACATTTCGTCCAGAAGCGGTCGCGGGCCGGGCTCGACGCCGTCCAGCGCGCCGCGCGGGATGCTGGCATGGCTATCGGCATCATCGCCGATCTTGCGGTCGGCGTCGATCCGCAGGGCGAGGAAGCGCGTGGTGATCCCGGCCTATTCCTGCAGGGACTGCGCATCGGTGCACCGCCCGACCCACTTGGGCCACAGGGACAGGACTGGGGCCTCACCAGCTACAGTCCGCAAGGTCTCGCCGATCGGGAATTTGCCCCCTTCATCGCTATGCTGCGGGCTAATCTGCCGCAAGGCGGCGGCATTCGCATCGACCACGCCTTCGGTCTTCAGCGGCTCTGGGTGATCCCGCAGGGCCGTCCGGCGAGCGAGGGGGCCTATCTCACTTATCCGTTCAACGACCTGCTGCGCCTGTTGAAGCTGGAGGCCTGGCGCGCCGACGCGATCGTCATCGCCGAAGATCTGGGCACCCGGCCGCCCGGCTTTAGCGAGGCGCTGGGAGAGGCGGGCATTTACGGCATGACCGTCCTCCCCTTTACACGCGACGATAAGGGATTTCTCGGCGCCTCCGCCTATCCTCCAGGATCCGTCGCCATGAGCGGCACCCATGATATCGCGACAATCGCCGGCTGGTGGACCGGCCGCGACCTGGATTGGAACCGCACGCTCAATCGAGGTGGAGAGACTCAGGCGGAACGCGCCAAGGCACGTAGTAAGCTGTGGCAGGCCATCGGATCGGGAGCGCCGCAGCCGAGCGACGACGATCCGACGCCCGTGATCGAGCGGGCCTTAAGCTTTCTGGCCGGGTCAGCTTCGCCGCTCCTGCTGGTACCCATGGAGGATCTGGCCGGTCTTGTCGAACAGCCCAACCTTCCTGGCACCACAACCGAGCATCCCAACTGGCGTCGCCGCCTCCCGGCACCGATCGACGCTCTGCTGGCCGAGCCTGCGGTTCAGCGGCGCATCGCCTGCCTGAACAAGATCCGTCCGGCAGCCGCCCTGTTGCAGGAGGAGCAGCCATGACGCCGCGCGCGACTTATCGGGTGCAGTTGACGAAGGATTTTCCTTTCAAAGCAGCCGAGGCGATTGTCCCCTATCTGGCGGATCTGGGCATCAGTCACCTTTATGCATCGCCGATCACGACCGCGCGCAGCGGCTCTACGCATGGCTATGATGTCGTCGACCCGACCCGGATCAATCCCGAACTGGGCGGCGAGGACGGCTTCCGCAGCCTCGTCACAGCCCTGCGTGCCCATGACATGGGCATCATCATCGACATCGTTCCCAACCATATGGGCGTGGCGGGCGGCGAGAACCCATGGTGGAACGATATTCTGCGGCTGGGCCGTGCCAGCTCCTACGCCGGCTACTTCGATATCGACTGGAATGGGCCTTTGATCCTGCCGATATTGGGAGCCCCGTTGGCTGACGTCATCGCGCAGGGTGATCTGGTCTTGGGATCGGAGGGCGAAGCACATCTCCTCCTCTATGGAGAGCAGAAGCTGCCCCTACGCCCGGATGGGCCGCTGGAAGGCGATGTATCGACGATCGCCCATGCTCAGCATTACGCTCTCGTCCATTGGCGCGCCGCCAACGACCTGCTGAACTGGCGCCGCTTCTTTTCCATCAACGAACTGGCCGGCCTCAAGGTCGAGGAGCTGTCCGTTTTCGAAGCCACCCATGCGCTATACTTCCGCCTGTATCGCCAGGGCCTGATCGACGGTCTGCGGATCGACCATGTCGATGGTCTATCCGATCCGGCGGGCTATTGCCGCAAGCTCCGCGCCCGCATGGCTGCCATACGTCCCGGCGCCATCATCCTGATTGAGAAGATTCTCGGCGCGCAGGAAGCTCTCGCCACAGACTGGGGTGTAGACGGGACGACCGGCTATGATTTCATGCGCGATATCATGGCCCTGCTGCACGACCCTGTAGGCGAGGCGCCGCTCGCACGCCTCTGGGTGGCGCTCGATGCCGATCATGCCGATCCGCAGAAGGTAGTCCGACAGGCGAAGCGCGACATGCTCGACTGGCAGTTCGAGGCGCAGTTGGCCGCCTGCGTGGAAGAATTTGGGAGGCTTGCCTCGAGCAGCGGCCAGTCCATGATCGAAGCATGGACGGCGCCAATGCTCCGCCGAGCGATCGCCTGCCTGTTGCAGGCTTTTCCGGTTTATCGCACCTATGGCGACGGGCGCTCTGCTCCCGATAGCGATGCGGTTGCGCGGGCGGACGCATGGGAAGCAGCGCGGTCGCAGCTGGCGCCGGGCGAAGGACCGGTGGCCCGGCAAATCCTTGCCTGGCTTGCGGGCGACGGCCCCGGCAGCGCAGATTTTGCTGCCGAGGCCGTTCGCAAGTTCCAGCAGCTCTCGGCGCCCATCGCAGCCAAAGGGGTCGAGGACACCGCCTTTTATCGCCGAGCGCCTCTCCTGTCGGCCAACGAGGTCGGATCGGCGCCCGAGCAGTTTGCGATCTCGCCAGCCGAATTCCACCGCCGGGTGATGGACCGCGCGCGCGATTTTCCAGGCGCGATGCTGGCAACCGCGACCCACGACCATAAGCGGGGCGAGGATAGTCGCGCGCGCATCGCCACCCTGAGCGCTATTCCCGAACTGTGGGCGGACCGCGTCCAGCAATGGAACGTTGTTGCCGATGAGTGCGGGCCTAACGTCCATCCCGCCGATCGCTATCAGCTTTTCCAAACCTTGTTCGGTGCTTGGTCAGATGAAGGCACGTCCCCCCGCTTCGAGGAGCGTATCCTCGCCTGGCAGCAGAAATCGCTGCGAGAGACCCGCCTACGATCAAGCTGGGAGGATCCGGATCTTGATTATGAGAAGAAGGCGGCCCGGCTGGTTTCCAATCTGCTGGCCAACCAGAATTTCGCGAGCAACTTGGCGCAGTTCGTCAAGCAAATGGCGCTTGCTTCGCGGATCAACAGTCTGGTTCAGACGACGCTCAAATTCTGCCTGCCAGGCGTCCCTGACATCTATCAGGGATGTGAACTGGAAGATTTCAGCCTCGTCGACCCTGACAATCGACGGGCTGTAGATTATGCCCGACGCAAAGCACTGCTCGCAATGCGCGACGTCGGCGGAAACGGTAAGCTGCAGCTTGTTCATCGGCTTTTGTCGATGCGCCGCGACAATCCCGAACTGTTCGCGTCCGGAACTTACAAGCCCGTGCTGGTCGAAGGACCACGGGCCGGCCACGTTCTTGGCTTCACACGCAGCCATCGCGATGTGCGACTGACGTGCGCCTTCATGATCCGCGCGGCAGCCACAGTTGCCGCCACTGGCGATCTGCCTCCAGCTGAATGGTGGCGCGATACGCATCTTGTGCTCGACGAGATCGTCCCCGCCCACCGATTATTTGCCCATGAACCCTTTCTTATTAATCTCGATAAAGGTTTCGAATAATTGTGGAACAAGGAGCCAGACCGCGCGTCTCATTGGCTGCTCAGCCTTCCTTGACTGGAGACGCTCGTGGTATTTGAATCCCGCACGTTGCAATGGTTTGCCAACCGCGTCGATACTATCGAGATCCGCTGTAACGCCCATCGTGATATGCGAACAACCGTGGCGCGGCATCTTCTGGACCGGGAGCGCCGGGGTGAGACTGTCCAGTTCGAGAATGACGAAGCGCGCCGACTTTGCATTTCGACTGACATGCTTTGGGAACTCAGCATCCGCCACGCAGATGGCAGTCACGTGTATGTGGCCTCGTCCAGCTTTGAGAACTGTGTTGCCCTCCTTCAACAGGTCGACGGGATCGGGCTGACGAGCGGCGTCGCTGCGTGAAATTTCGTTTCCTAACGGTGAAGGTCAGGATCGCTGCGCTAGTCATCTGACCTCCTAGCCCGCCGCATGCGACCGGAAATCTGCAGGCGGCTCACCATCCCTCCATAGTCCGAAAATCACCGCAATAGGTGCGGCTCGACAGTCACATACTGACTAGCGCCGCCCCTCTCGAGATTCAAAGATCACCCACATTGCAGCTGGAGGCCCGATTTCTTGGAGACTTTCTCGGAACGCTGCGACCGATTTGAACTGGCGCATTCCCGCCAAAAAACGACCGCTTGTGGACGCGCTTAGCCATCAGTTTCGCGTCCCCAGATGCAGAGAGGCAGCTTTCCCCATTCTGGATGTTTAAGACTGGCCGGTAGGCGACTGTCGCGTTTGGAGCGCAGATACAGAGATGTTTGCCGCTCAGCTATCCCCGCGATGGGGCGCCGAACCGGACATTCGTCTAACGGCCAAACTGAACGCAACCTCGCTTATTTTCTGCGCAATATTTGCCGCGTAAAAGAAGGAGCATGGCGAAACCGCCATGCCCCTCCTATTTGTACGGTATAGCCGAGATCAGTCGTGCAGCGAGTGCTTCAGGTCGCGAATTTCGTCATGACCGGCCTTCACAGTCACATAGGCATCCTCGATGATCGCTTTGACCGCCGGGCTGACTTCCGTGTCGCGGATTGCGTCTTCGAACTTGTGCTTGATGTGATCTTCGCCGGCTTCGACCTGATCGACAATCGCCACGTCGTCGCTCGACATTGAATTGCGCAGGTTGAGGAAGAGGCGATGCGCGCCTGCCAGAAGCGTGCCGTCATCTTCCGGCGTACCGCCCAGTGCGCGCACTTCGCCTTGCAGCTTAGTGGTCAGGGCCTGGCGCTCGCTGCCGCGACGCAGAAAGATCGGCGTGAAGCGCGAAGTGTCGGAAGCCTTCGCCGCTTCGGAATAGCCGTCCGCGCTGTCGATGACCGTCTCGATCAGCGAATTGAGCGTCTTGATGTCATGATCGGTGGACATTGATTTCTCCTGCGAGCTTGGATGGAAATCTGATATGATTAGCTTGCCTCAAGCATGGTCGAGGCCGCGTTTCAGCGATCATTAAACTCGATTACGAAGAATTGTTTCCGGGAAGATTTTGGGCGCGTCGATCAACTGTGCGTCTGTCTGGCATGAGGCGCGTGGGCTGTTCAAACGGGCTTGCCGACGCCTGATTTCTTTGCTTCCGCGTCGAACCTTATGCGGCGCGCCGCATTCTTGAAGCTTAGCCACAATGCGGGCGGGCGCTTTTCCGTTCTGCTGAACCGGAAAGGCTTTTAATGCAGTCCGTCATTGTCACCGGCGCCAGCGCCGGAATAGGTCTCGCTATCGCCGAGCGCTTTGCAAAGGGCGGTTGGCAGGTCGGCCTCATCGCGCGCCAACCCGAGCGTCTCGAAGGTGCCAAGCGCCTGCTGGAAGCGCATGGCGGGAAAGTAGTTGCTCTGCGTGCAGATTTAGCCGATCCCGACGCCGTCGATGCCGCTGCTGATCGTTTAGCCACCGAACTTGGTGGCATCGACGCCTGGGTCAACAACGCCATGTCGACCGTCATCGCCCGCGCCGGTGCAATTAGCTCTGCCGAATATCAGCGTGTCACTGCGACAACCTACTTATCACAGGTTTATGGGACACTGGCGGCGCTGCGGCATATGCGCAGCGCAGGTAAAGGTACGATCGTCCAGATTTCTTCTGGCCTCGCAATCCGCCCTGCCCCCCTTCAGGCGGCCTATTGCGGTGCCAAGGCTGCCGTCACCGGCTTCACCGATTCCCTGCGGGCCGAACTGATCGACGAGGCGTCCCCGATCGCGCTCAGCGTCGTCTATCTGCCCGGCGTCAACACGCCGCAGCCCGGATGGTCCCGCAACCGATCAGGCCATGAGCAAGTCATTCCTGATCCCCTTTTCGATCCGCGGCTTTGCGCCGAAGCGGTATGGGCGACGGTCGAGAATCCGCAGCGCGAGGTCTGGGTCGGGCGCACGACGGCGATGATGGCGCTGGGCCAGCGTATTGCGCCCGCCTATTCCGATCGCAAGGCAGCTGAGATGGTTACAGCCCAGCTTGGTGCGCCGATGGGACCACGCGAGGGTAATCTCGACGAGGCTGTCACAGGACCGGCCCTGATCGATGGTGATGCGAAGGATCGCGTGATCGATACCCGGGCCGAGTTTTTCACATCGCGTCACCGCGACATTCTCAAAATGACTGCGACCGGCGCATTACTCGGTCTTGGTGCGATAGCTGGACTTGGCCTTTCTCGCGGGTTTGGGAGGCTCCTGCGTTGAAGGCGCTACTCGACAATCTGCGTCCGGCCTCCAGCGAACCCGCTCCACTGAGCCAACGTTCCAACGGCTATTTGCCACTCGAACAATATGGAGCGCTGGGCGACGGCCGCTCCGTTGCGTTGTCCTGCATAGACGGAGCCATCGACTGGTGGTGCGTGCCTAATATGGACTCGCCGCCGCTGTTCGATCGATTGCTCGACAGTGAGAATGGCGGCGTCTTCAGCATCGAGCCGGACGAGCCCTACACCGTCGAGCGGCGGTATCGCGATAACAGCAATGTCCTCGAAACGATCTTCAAGACCCAGCATGGGCGCGCGAAACTCACCGAATCCCTCAATAGCGGCCATGCCGGTCGCCTCCCTTGGGCTGAACTGGCGCGGCGCATCGATGGGCTGGACGGCAGCGTCACGTTCGCTTTGATGATGCGGCCAGGGCGGCGCGGCGATACCGTTAACCCCTATCATTCCAAGATCGGGAAGCACACGGTCTTCCATGTCGACCGGGTGCTGGGCCTCTTCATCCAGAGCGATGACATTGCCTGCGAATGGTCGGACGAAGGCATTACCGGCTCGATCACGGTCAGCACTGGCGACAGGCGGACCGTCGCCATCGTGGCGGGCGCCGATGAGCCACTTGTGGCCCCCGGCATCGAGCAGATCGATGCGCGTATCGACATCGCCGATCAGGAATGGCGCGACTGGTGCAGCACCGTTTCCTATGATGGCCGGGATCGGGACGCATTCCTGCGCAGCGCGCTGGCGCTGAAGCTGCTGCTCTATTCCCCATCGGGCGCCATCGCCGCCGCTGCCACCACCTCGCTCCCCGAAGGTATCGGGGGGGCCAAAAACTGGGATTATCGCTACGCCTGGGTACGCGATGCGGGCTATACGATCGAAGCCTTCCTCGCCGCCAATGCCGAAGCCGAGGCGAAGGCGGCCTTCACTTGGCTTATCAACCAGCTTCGCACGCATGGCGCACGCGTCTGCTATACCCTTAATGGCAAGCCCGTCCCCGTCGAGCAGCGATGGCACATGCCGGGCTATCGCGGTTCGACCCCCGTCATTACCGGCAATCAGGCGACCGATCAGCGACAGCACGGCGTCTATGGTGACATTTTCGAGACGGCGAGCCGCTTTGTCGGCTGTGGCAACATCCTCGACAGTGCCAGCGCCGAACTTCTTTCCCACCTCGCCGACGAATGCGCCGACAGCTGGCGAATGCCCGATGCCGGCATGTGGGAGCTGGAGGATGAGCAGCATTACACCATGTCGAAGATCAGTTGCTGGCAGGCGCTCGCGCGTGCGGTCGAACTGGCCGATGGGGGACAGCTACCGACCACTTGCCGTGAACGCTGGGCGCGCGAGCGCGACCGGATCTATCAATGGGTCGAGGAGCACTGCTGGTCGGAAGCCAGACAGGCATTCACCATGTACCCCGGCAGCGACAAGCTCGATGCATCCGTGGCGCTGGCGGTGCGCTTTGGCTTTGACGGCCATGAGCGCCTGCGCGCGACACTGACTGCAATCGACAGGGAGCGAGGTGCTGGCGAGTTCCACTATCGCTACACCGGCATGGACAAAGAGGAAGGCTGTTTCCTTGCCTGTTCATTCTGGATGGCGGAAGCCTGGGCGCTTCTGGGCGAACGGGCCGAAGCGCGCGCGCGTATGGAACGCCTGAAGACCGGCCTTGCCCATGGCCACGGCATTCTGGCTGAAATGATCGACCCGAAGAGCCGCGGATTTCTTGGCAACATGCCGCAGGGCCTCAGCCATCTCGCCCATATCATGGCCGCTGCCGTCCTGACGGACGAAGCGGACTGCGAAAAAAAATCCCCAACCCAAGGAGTTCACCAATGAGCAATCGCCTCACGATGCAGGATCCGCGCACGCAATATCCGCAGCCGCCCTTCCCCCGTCAGCCTCAGCCTGTGCCCGGCGAAGCCGGCAAGATGGACCCGGTGCCCGATCATGGGGAAACGAGCTATCAGGGTTCCGGCAAGCTCGAAGGCCGTAAGGCTCTCATCACCGGTGGCGACAGCGGCATCGGCCGCGCTGCCGCTATCGCCTATGCCCGCGAAGGTGCGGACGTCGCCATCTCCTATCTTCCGAGCGAAGCGGCCGATGCAGCCGAGGTGATCCAGCTCATCGAGGCCGAAGGGCGCACTGCGATAGACCTGCCCGGTGACGTCACCAACGAGGACTGGTGCCGCGATCTCGTCGCGCAGGCGGTCGATAAGCTCGGCGGGCTCGACATCCTCGTCATCAATGCGGGCCGACAGCAGTACCGCGAGGACATTTCGGAGGTGTCGTCGGAGGACTTCGACAAGACGTTGAAGACCAACCTCTATGCGATGCACTGGATCGCGCAGGCGGCGGTGCCGCACTTGCCCGCCGGCGCATCGGTCATCACGACCGCTTCGATCCAGGCTTATGACCCTTCCGCAATCCTGCTGGACTATGCGACCACCAAGGCCGGGATCGTCGCTTACACCAAGGCACTGTCCAAGCAGCTTATGGAAAAAGGCATTCGCGCCAATGTCGTGGCGCCGGGGCCATTCTGGACCGTGCTGCAATCCTCTGGCGGACAGCCACAGGACGCAGTGATGAAGTTTGGTGAACAGACCCCGTTCGGGCGCCCTGGCCAGCCCGTCGAGATCGCACCGATCTACGTGCTGCTGGCAGGCCAGGAAGGCAGCTATATCACCGGTGAGGTGTTTGGGGCCACTGGCGGCGCTGGCGTTGCCTGACGGCCCTTGCAGGGGCTCAGAGCGATGCCTTGTGCCCCTGCACTTCACTGCACACGATTGAGGAGGGTTCATTGTCACAGGCAGAAGACGACGAAGCATGGATGCGCAAAGCGATCGAGATCGCGCGGTCCAAAGGCTCGGACCCATCCACATCGCCCTTGGGGTGCGTAATCGTCCTCGATGGCAAGATCATCGCAGGCGAACGCAACCAGACCGAGGAGTTGCCAGACGCTACGGCCCACGCCGAGATGATGGCGATCCGACGGGGGTGCGAGGACAGCGGCGAAATGGAGCTGCGCGGCGCTACGCTCTACTCCACACTGCAGCCATGCGGGATGTGTACAATGGCATCGATCTGGTCCAAGGTAGGAAGGGTTGTTTATGGCGCAGGGCGCGACGACGTGCATGAAATGTATTTCGAAGCCCGACATGTCGATACGCTGGCGTTCATCGCTGACGCCTATCGGGATGACATCGTCATTGAAGGAGGCTGCCTGCGCAAGGAATGCGCGGCGCTTTATTATCCACCTGAAGCCGATCTATCAGAGGAGGAGCAGGCCAACCTATGACGCAGGTCAAATGTGAATACCGCGACGGCTGAGGAACTGGATGATGTCCCGCAGCCTAAGGGGCATGGTTTCGAGATCGTTCGCTACCGCGAGGATCGGGGCAATTTTACGGCGTTGCGGCAACTTGAAGAGGTGCCAGGGATGGCTGGCAATGCCGATGGGCTAGATAACCTACTGACTCTTTAGAAAGCAGCGGCAGATACAAAAACGCCGCCCCTAGAAGGGCGGCGTTCTGAAACTCGTAGGAGCCTTATTCCTTGGCGCCGGTGCCCGGCTCGGTCGTCTTGGGGGCCTTGCCGTCCTCGATACGACCTTCGTTGCGAAGATCACGGCCTTCTTGGGCCTTCTTCTTCGCTTCGGGCGTGTCGCCGTGCTCGTTCATCTCTTCCTTGACGAAACCCGCAGCCTCCTTGGCCTTGCCTTCGATGCTCATATAGCTCTCCTATCGAGATGATATTTACATAACCTTGAGTGGACCACAGGGTTCCGGTGTAATCACCCTAGAACTGCAGCTGAGATTGCCAACCGCAGCGGCATTGCCGCACGATCGTAAGACGCGCTCAGGGGCAGAGAGGCGCTCTGCCATCTCAGCCTGACCTTGGGAGCGCGCTATTGCCGCTGCATCATTTCCTTCCAAGTCTCTGCAATGCAAGTCAGCGCCTGCTTCCAGCAGCAAGTCGATAACGGACACGCGTCCAAACATAGCCGCCATCATCAGTGCGGTCTGACCGGCGCGATTTGTACGGTTAGGGTCAGCCCCTGCTGTGATTAGCGCCTGAGCGATATGGTCGTAGCCTTTGAATGCCACTCCCATCAGCGCAGAATTTCCTGAAATTGTATCCTTGCCATCCGGTGCAGCACCCAAGCTCAATAGCAGGTCGGTCGTCGTCCCATGACCATGATAGCTTGCCAGAATGAGCGCGCTATGGCCGCGATCATCGACTGCTTCAACGTCTGCGCCTGCCTGCAAAAGTGCAGTTATCATATCATCGCGGCCCAGTCGGGCAGCGTCGAATAGCAATTGCTGCAAACGCTCCGGAGGCGGAAGCGGCGGAGAGGCCCCCCCCGCTTCTTCCAGCGAGCTCATGCTTTATTCGCCTGAAGGAAACCGGCCGCATCCAGGTCTACATTGAACTCGCGCTCCCAGAAACGCACTTCGCCGCACAGAGCAACAAATGCCTTGGCGTCCTTGGCGTTCGCGACCGTGACAACACCATCATCGCGGTCCTTTTCCGACACCCCAGCAGCATCGAGTAACGGCAGGGCATCGGCATTGCAGGCGATGAACTTGCCGTGTCCAAATGCATCGCTGACAAAATCCTTGGCCGTCTTATCGCTGGCTAGCATAGCCGCCCCGTCTGGCGACAGGATCACGGCTACGGCGTCGTAAAGGATCGATGGTCCACCATCGACTTTCTGCTTTGCTTCTATCAGAGTGCCGTCATCGAGGACAGCACCTCCAATCTTGGGTGCCACAATTTCATACACCGCTGGTAGTCTACCCAAGGTTTCGATGAAGGCGTTGATCAGCGCGGCGGGCGCCCCATCGCTGACTAGGATGCCCAGCTTACGCCCTTCGAAGCTTTTTGGCGCGTTCTTGACGATGCTAAGGGCGTCAGACGGCGGCAGATCCTGACGGGTTTCGACTGTTGCCGGGAACGCTTGAGGGAGCTCGGAAAGCCCCAGCCCGCCGCCAACGACGGTAGCGAGCGTCTCGTCGATATTTCGCAGATGAGCAACGATGCGTTCACGAATGTCTGCACGCTCAACCTTGGAGAGTTCGAAGACCAACGCGTCGCCGATATGCTTTTGCTCGATCGGCGTCTGGCTGATGAAAAACTGCCGCGCCTGGCTATAATGATCGGCAAATGAGGGCGAGCGCACCTGTGCCTTGCGCCCGCTTTCTTCGGCAGCGAAATGGCGATAGCCGGTTTGTGGATCTTCTCGAGGATCGGTGGGCGATGACGCCCAGCTATTAGGCTCGTAATTGACGCGCCCCTTGGGATTACGCATCGCCATATGCCCATCCTGCTGGAAATTGCTGACTGACGCATGCGGCGCATTGATAGGGATATGCGTAAAATTCGGACTGCCTAAACGCTTCAACTGCGTGTCGAGATACGAGAAGTTCCGCCCGTGCAATAACGGATCATTCGTAAACCCTATGCCGGGCACGACATTCTGGGTGCAATAAGCGACTTGCTCGGTTTCCGCGAAGAAGTTGTCGACCACTCGGTCGAGGACGAAGCTCCCGATAATCCTCACCGGCACCTGTTCTTCAGGAATAAGCTTGGTGGAATCGAGGATGTCGAACGCGAATTCGTCCGCGAAGGCGTCATCGAAAATCTGAACACCCAGATCCCATTCCGGCGGCGTCCCCATGGTGATAGCATCCCAGAGGTCGCGCCGATGGAAATCAGGATCGGCACCATTGATTTTGACGGCCTCGTTCCACATCACTGATTGCAAGCCAAGCTTGGGCTTGAAATGGAATTTGACGTAGCTGCCATTTCCGTCAGCATCGATCAGACGGAAGGTGTGAACACCGAACCCCTCCATAAACCGGAACGAGCGCGGTATGGTTCGATCCGACATGATCCACATCACCATGTGCATGGACTCCGGGGTGAGGCTGATAAAATCCCAGAAATTATCGTGCGCCGTCTGAGCCTGAGGAAAGCCGCGGTCCGGCTCCTGTTTTGCTGCATGGACGAGGTCGGGGAATTTGATTGCGTCCTGGATGAAAAAGACCGGGATGTTGTTTCCGACAATATCCCAGTTGCCCTCCTTGGTATAAAATTTCGCCGCGAAGCCGCGTACATCCCGGGCGAGATCAGCCGATCCTTTGTTACCCGCCACTGTCGAGAAGCGAACGAACATCGGCGTCTGCTCGCCGACTTCGGTCAGCACCTTGGCGACCGTGAACTCTTCCAGGCTTTCCTTCAGCGTAAAGGTGCCATGCGCGCCAAATCCGCGAGCATGGACCACGCGCTCGGGGATGCGCTCATGATCGAAATGAAATATCTTTTCGCGAAGGATGAAATCCTCCAGTAGCGTCGGGCCGCGTTCGCCGAGCTTCAGGCTGTTCTGATCGTCCGAGATAGGCACACCCTGCTGGGTCGTAAGCACGTCATCCTTGGCTAGCTGATGCACTTCACCACCGGACCCGATCTGAGTATCAAATCCTTCCAGATGGGCTTCCACGCCCGCTGCGGTGCTTGCGGATTTGCGCTTGTTAGCAGCGGGCGCCTTAACGCCGCGCGAAGGGGATTTTGCCATCGCATGGGTTCCTAATTACCGGTGTAGGGCGGCATGAGTTCCATGCCCCGCTTCTCGTAACCAACCCATGCGGACGAGGTTTCAAAGCAGAGGTCTGTGTTAACATTCATCATAGCGATTGTTCAAAAGGAGCGGGATCGCACGCCGCCTTGCGCAGTTTAGCTGGCAGGTCCATCCTTCAGAAGAGCCTTTCCCCAAGCATGTTTCTAGATCGCTTTCTCGTAAATCGGCGCGGTGTCGAACTCACCTTGGAGGAGAGATCGTTGCTGGAAGGCGCGATAAGTGAAATTCGGTCAGTCAATTCGCGCCAGACGATTATTGAAGCAGGGGAAAATGTCTCGGTCAGCACCTTCCTTTTGGAAGGGATTATTTCCCGGTATATCGATGACAGGAAAGGGTTGCGGCAACTTGTTGCGATACATGTGCCAGGGGAGTTTATTGATCTTCACGCCTACCCGATGCGCGAACTGGATCATTCTATTGGGACGCTCACAGCTGGACACCTCGAAAAACCCGTGGCGCCTGAGGGCCTGAAGTGATTCACTGCCTTTGCGCGATAGCGGAGGCGATGATGGCAGGGCAGCCGGGTTTCTTCGATCTGGACACCTCGAAAAACCCGTGGCGCCTGAGGGC
>NZ_JBSXOQ010000044.1:0-12343 GCF_056859495.1 Sphingobium sp. L-44
TGAGCAAAAATGGAATGAAAAAGGGGCAAGGCGCGGCACCGCTCGGCTGCCGCGCGCCCTCAACGCGAAAGTCTTACAAATGCAGAATAATGTTACACCGCGCTCCTTCGGGAGCGCGAACGGCTTGCCGTGGATCAAAGCTGCAACCCATCGCGCCATCATGATGCTGGCGGCAGATATTGGCGGGCCGGTCGACTTCAGCCCGGAGCGGCGCTTCCCGGACACGCAGCATGCCGTGCTGCTGGAGGGCGCCAATCTCCTGATCGTCGGGACCCGGACCGGGCCGAATATCGGGCTAAATGACGTCAGCGCGGTCGCGAGGCCGTATGGTATGGACCTGCTGCTCGCGCGCTTCTCTGGTCCAGTCGCGAAATACGACATTTACCGTTGCAAAGACGACCAGTGGTTCACCGGCTATCAACGCGCATGGTTTGAGGATCGCTTCTGGTTCTGCCCGCCCGATGATGCCGATCAGCCATTCATCCTGGCACACAGGCGCGGCCTGCAATTCTCCTCCCATGCGCCTTTCCCCGACGCCCGGCGTTTCGAGGCCGGCCTCTCGCTGGCGGGGCAGACCAGCACGCAGTGGCAGGAGGCGGCATGAGCAAAGCCAAATCGAAGCCTGCCACGGCCGACCAACCGGGGTTCCTGTCCTTCTTTCCGCTGGATCCTGCCAAGGACGGGAGCTTCAAATATATCCGCTACTTTTACAAGCAGGATGTCCATCGTGCCGGAATAGCCGACATGGTTATGGCGAAGCTGACGCCCGCCGGGCACCAGGCATCGCGTCATGACCTGCTGCTGCCTGACGCAGCCAGCGGTGAATATATGGACCTCAACTATCTGCTGCAGCGCTATGATGCGATGCGCTCCGTCGTCGAGGTAAGGATCTGGCGATCATCGACACGAAATGGAAGTGCCTCTCTTCAGATCCATTGGTAGCGAAGAGAGGTGTCGCGCAAGGCGACGTGTATCAGATGATGGCCTATGCCCGGCTTTATCGGTGTGATCGCCTGATGCTGCTATATCCCGCTGTTGAGGGGAACGGAACGACCCTCAGCCACCGCTTCGGCATAGCCGGAGGGCGAGAAATGCTCGCATTAGGGCTAGTTGATTTGACGACCCAGACAAATCATGTCCAAGGCAATTTAAGAAAGCTGATTTTCGACTTCCTGCCTGGTGACACCTCATTGACCGCGCTGTGAGCGGGCTTCACGATACGCAGCTCAAAATCTTGAGCAACGTATCAAGGTATGTCTCGATCTGGCCACGATCGGTCATGCGTTTGAGTTCAGCCGGAATGAGCTGGTCATATTCAGCTTTTGACGCCACACCGGAATCGAGCAACGCTTGAAGCATCGACCGTCTTAAGATGCCAAATTCTGGTCGGACATTGGGAAAGGTTCGCTTGATCTCTTTGTCCCTGAGCTGGACTAGCAGCCGGTAGGCTTCGTCAATGTCGATCATTCCCGAAGGCACAAACGCAAGCGCCCGGTCGCGTGCCCCCTCCAAAGTATATGACCGTTGGTTTGTAGTGGCGATACTACCGAGCGGTGAGACGGTATTGTCGCCGGATGCACCCATCTCCTCAGTTTCGTTAGCGGGGCAGTCCCGACTTTGATCGGTTATCGCATCGTCGACAGCTTGATGAACAAGGGCGTCAGTTGGCCATCCGCTGCCGTCGACGAATGTTTCCAAGGTATCGTTGGCCGAACCCGCCATTTCGGTCGGCAGGTATCGGTCGTGTTGAATGATGGGCTCGCTGAGCGGATCCTTAGGGCTCTTGCCGGTCAGTATGTCTCGTTCCATCGACTTCAGCCGCCGCCACAAAGGGCCATCACCGGGTGGAAGGCTGACGGGGGTCGGCAGAAGTTCAAGGTCTCGCACCATCCAGTCACTCGAATGGCTGCCATCACTGATCTGGGCAGCATCAGATGACTCTGTCAGCTGCCCCATCGCAAACAGCACACCGTCCGTTCGCAGAAGCGCGACACGCATCCGGAGTTCAGTGGGTCGAGGCCTCCGCAGAACACCAGCTTTCCCGGAAAGCAGCGCTTCCGCTTCATCCTTGGTAACGAGTAGCGCGTGAGATGGGGATGGATAGTTCACTGTGTCTTGAGCCATTGAAAATCATTCGCCTGAGCTGCTTTGTCGGACACTAGCACGGACCAGCCGTGCTCTCGCTTCTTATAATAAAGCCTTCCGTCACGGCCACGGCCGGTGCTCATGTGGACCTCCAGCCAGCCGTCTACCGCGTGCACTCGCTTGCCACCAACCGACACGGGATTGTCGACGAGGAGCCTGAGCTTACCGTATAGGTCTCGACGATCCTCGACCTCGGTCAAGATGAAATCGATAGAGCCTCGCACAAAGGCTATACTAGGCAGCAGTGCCTTCATTACCGTCTGCAGTTCGGCATCTGCCCTTCCCTGTCGTTTGCTTGTGAAGGTTGGACCGCTCGGACGAGCCGCGACTTCCGCTAGTTCTGCCTGCGCCGCCTCGAGGCGCAGACGTAGCTGCGCCGCAGCTTCCTCTGCCCGGGTCCAAGCGACGAGCGCATCATCTCGGTCGGACGAGAGCGAGTCGATACGGATGCGGAGGTCCCTCAAGGCATCTGCATCGTCAGCCGCGCCGCGCGATCGCACTGCCTCCAGCCCAGCCCTAAGAAACGCCGCCTCAGTTTCCAATCTCCGCTCATTCCGGGCGGCTTCGTCTCTGGTTCGCGCAAGCTCGGCCTCATTCGCATCCGCGTTAGAGAGTGTGTCGGCTAGCTCGCGCTCAGCTGCTATCAGCTTAGTGGCAAGGCGGTCGTGATCCCGCCGCAGCCGAGCAATCATCAGATCAGGCGACCCGGTATCGGAGTTGACGAGCGGTTCCGAAACTTCGGCGAGCAGCTGCGCTAGCTCCCAATCACTTGGTGCTGTCGCGGGCTCGAGCCTTACGAACCAGTCATGCAGAAGTCCGGACTCACTCTCGCGGAATGAGGGCCCATGGTGTTCAACCGGGATCTTTGCCCGCGCAAAGCTCGAGAGCGTTTCGCCCAGAAGCGCTTCGGAACCATTAATAAAGATGTAGGGGCGGGTACCCGAGCGGTCGATCGTCCAAAACCGTTTGTCGTCATCCAGCGGCTCATCAAGTTCATCCAGGCAGATGGGTGCCTCGGAAGAATAGCACCACCTCCCGTCGAGTGATGCGCGGCCCGCGCGCGCGAAAGGATAGACGAGTCCCATATATTCAACGCCGATAGAGCCGTCTGGCATGCGCCGGGGGAGGCGTTCGACCTTGTCTACGACCTGCCCTTCTCTTTCCAACAATACTTCGATCGCGTGAAGCAAGTGATGTTCAGCCTGTCATCCGTTGACTCGGAAAAGCATAGCTACCACATTGATGGAGCGATCAGAATATCGCATCCGGGGGGTAGTGCGGGGTGAACGTTGTCAGTGTGATTATGTGGCCGATTGAGCACGGGATCCCGCTTGTCTTCGGCTGGGAAGCAACCCCTCTCGTTCTCTCCGTCGCAATATTGATATACGCTTCGCTGCGATACATCCGCGGTCGCGACGAACTGGATATTTTTGACGCTGCGCTTGATCGGTTTGGAAGCCGGCTTGCGAGCTACGATGGCGATGGGGTGAGGTTCGTCGCTGATGTCGAGGGCCTTTGCGAGGAGTTCGGCGAGGACCGCTTTATCGGGCATGCCTGGCGCGGCTATGTAGCCGATCTTCATTATAACGAACGAACGGGCCGCGTAGCGTCCGGTCTCCCGCCGAGTGAGTTTTTTAATCCCCGTCTCTATCGGCACGGACGGATAGATTTGCGGTCATTCGAGGGCGTACCGAATCAACTCGTCGGCCTGGGTTTGCTCGCAACTTTTCTCGGCCTGGTTGCAGCCCTTTTCATCGCTCGAGACGGCATCCAGGCAGATCTGGAGACTTCCAAGCACGCTCTGCGCCAGCTGTTGGGTGCTGCGGCGGCGAAGTTTCTGACTTCTGTGACAGCCCTCGCCGCATCACTCACATTCGCGTGGCTGAAAAATCGCCGCCTGCACGTGACAGAGCAGCACATTGAGCGGATCAACCGGGAGCTGGAAAAGCTGGTGCTGCCACTGAGTTCCGAACGGATCGCGGCTGACTCCTATGCCGAGCTCGGCCGGCAGACGACGCAGCTCGAGCGCTTCAACCAAGATCTCGCAGTCAGTATTGCCGAAGCACTCGAC
The DNA here is from genome assembly GCF_056859495.1 of Sphingobium sp. L-44. Classification (NCBI taxonomy): domain Bacteria; kingdom Pseudomonadati; phylum Pseudomonadota; class Alphaproteobacteria; order Sphingomonadales; family Sphingobiaceae; genus Sphingobium; species Sphingobium sp. L-44. Next base: position 4,217 of record NZ_JBSXOQ010000044.1, read on the forward strand.
AAGCGTCTGGCAAAGACGTTTTCGACGGCGCTCGAGCCCGTGCAGATCTCGATTGAAAACATGGCCGGTCGACTGGGAGACATCAATCAATCCGCCCTCGAACGCATGGCGGAGAGATTCGCCGGTGAACTGAGCGGCGCTGCCGAGGAGCACACGCGTCGCCTTGGGGAAATGCTCGAAAAAGCGGCAGGTGCGATCGGGGAGCTTCCGGGCCAGATTGAGGCCGCAGGCGATAGCTTCATGGCCGCTATTCAGGCTGGGTCGCAGGAGCTGGCCACCAGCTTCGCCGCTGCGGGCGAGAATTTGGATGCTTCCCTCCTCCAGTCTTCTGAGGCGATCACTAACGCCGTGCGGAAGGTTGCAGGCGAGGTCGAGGCAAGTGGCGAGGTCATAAGACATGAACTTGAAGTGGCCGGGACCGATTTGAAGAACGTGATGGCGGCCGGCGTGACAGAATTGTCAACATCGATGGTCGCCGCTGTAGATAACCTCGATGCTAGGATCGCCGAATCTGGTGTCGCCCTATCGCAATCGTTAGGAGGAGCCGCAGAGCGGATTGAGGCAAGCGCTGGCTCGCTCACTACCGTGTCCGAACGCAGCGCTGCGTTGGCAAACAGCCTTACACAGACAAGTGACGCGCTAGCTCGACAGTTTGAAGGCGCGCTGGAGGCGGCGCGCGGTGTGACGGAAGGTCTAGGCACCCTTGTCGCCCAGGTCGATAAAGCTGGCCAGTCTGCAGAGGCGCTCGGTGCCCTCGCCGCCACGATGACTACTCTTTCAGCTGGGCTGGAGCGCGTGGCTCAGCGGGTGGAGGAGGTCGCCGATCAAGCGGATGCCATCAACGAGCGATCGGTAGATCTTGTTGAGGGTCTGGTCAGGCGTGTAGACGTGATCAACCGAGATCTCGGCGCCCTAAACAGCGCCCTTTCTGCGGCGATGCAGAAGCTCTTTGAGGGTCTGGGCTCTTTCGGTGAGCGGACCAGTGGATTTGTGAAGGCGGTAGATAAGGAGCTTGCCGAGGCGGCCGGACGCCTCAGTGCCGCTGTGCAGCAGCTCGATCAGGTCCTGAACGAACTGCCGAGAAAGGGCGACTTCAAGGCTTTCGCCGACATCGTATCTCGAGCGGGGTTTGACCGCGCTGAAGCATCCGAATGATTCAGGCCTGACCAACCGTGGCACGCAGAACCAGGATCGCCGCCCCTGATCAAGGGCAAGCAGAGGAGAGCTACTTCGTTTCACTGAACGACCTGCTCATCGGCATGCTGTTTGTATTCATCATCCTCCTGATGATCTTTGCTCTAAATTATCAAAGCGCCGAGGCGCGACTTAACCAGCGTATCGCAGGTCTCGAGGATGAGCTTGGCGGACGCGAGAAACAACGGACGGGGTTGCTGCGGCGGCTCCAGGGAGAACTTGCACGCGCTGACGTTCCGGTCGAGATTGATGAGAAGAACGGCGTGCTGCATCTGCCTGAAACAGTGCTTTTCGCATCGGGATCTGCTGATTTGGGAGCGCGGGGCCGCGCCGCCCTTGCAAGCCTCGCCGGCCTTCTCGCTCGCGAACTGCCCTGCTACGGCCAGCGCAGCGGGCGTGTAGGCCATTCTTGTCCTGAAGACTCCGAGCCGATCCTGGAGGCGGTTTATGTGGAGGGGCACACCGACACCATCCCGATCGCCAACGCACGGTATTCTGATAACTGGTCACTGTCCTCCGATCGATCGATCCAGACCTACAGGTCGATGGTGCAGGCAGCGCCAGGCCTCGAGAGAATCCGCAATGCTGCGGGCAGCGCGACACTTTTTGGTGTAAGCGCTTATGCAGCTCAGCGCCCGATCGCCGATAATACGTCCGAGGGTGGACGTGCACACAATCGACGAATCGACGTACGCTTCCTGATAGCACCGCCAACCAAAGGGGATATCAAGGCGACCTCCTCGGTGGGTTCCTTTCTGGGCGCGATCGAATGAGCTCCTTTGCAGCGACGCTACAAAGCCTGAAGGGGCTATCCTCTCTCGCCTTAGACCTTCACAAGCACGTGCCGGTGCAGTCAGAAATGCGCGCAGCGGCGCGTAAAATTGCCGATCTGTTCGAAATGCCAATGCGTCCGGGGGAGGAGGAGCTTTTGCTCGCTTTCCAGGCATTTACGGCTTGGTTCGCAGGCGGCCGGGAACCCGCGCGAGATGATTGGATGCTCGCCCCGTGGATCTGCTTACAGGGAACGCCGCGGCTGCTGGACTGGGAGCTGTTTGCGACCGGGCTCAATCAGCGGCTCACGGCCGAGCGCCAACCCCGGCTCTTGAAAGCGATTGTCCACAGCTACCTTCGCGACTGGGAGCCCGAGGAAACCGCAACGACGAACGCCGGTCGCATCATCGAGCGGGAACTGCTTCGTCATGACGCGGCTTGGGCCGTGCGTTGGCGCGAGCGCGCCCACACCGTCGCGCTTTTCAACGCGGAAGGCTTGCCAAGCCGACTCGTGAATGCCGCACTCGATAGAGAAGGCGACGTTCGCCTCCTTCTGCGTGATCTCGGCTTTACGACAGAGCTATTGGCGCAATCAGGTGTCCACGCTCCTCTCGCGAGAGAGCTCGCGGTCAGGCTTTCACAAGAGCTCTCGACGGATACACGGCTTGCTGGGTCGACTGTCGGAAACATTCTCGGTTTTCTCCGGACGGGTACGACCTTGAGATTTCCCGAGGAGCGGGTTGAGCTTGCCGAACTGCTCCTTGCACCTTTCGCCACCAAGGATCTCGCCAACGGCGAGGCTAAGGTTGCGCTCGTCAGCTTCTTCGATGAGCTGTACGGCGACCCGCGGAGTCATCCGAAGAGTTGGGCCGACATCAGCCATGACGCCCGGCGGACGATCACTCGTTGGTTGGCGCGAAAGGCGCTCGAGCTTTTCTTCGACATACTCAGCGCAACGGCCGATCCAATCTGGAGGTGGCGAAAGGCTTTCTGGCTCGCATTGGAGCGCAGAGGTGTGATCGACGATGCGTGGCCAATTTTCGGACGCCAAGCCGCAGATTGGCTTGCCGATCACCCTGAGCAACGGCGGCGGGTGGCAGCGCACGCGAGACTGATCGGCGCCGAGCGGAAGCAGTCCGTCATGCTTATGCGCATCGGCAGCTACATCGTTGCGGAATGGAGTCACGCCGGTTCGGTCCGAGTCTGGGCCCATGACGACGTCCGCGCGCCTTCGATTGGTGAGTTAGACTACTACGCCGATGAGGTGCGCGCCGACTGCCTCTATGACCAGCGGCATGACGGCACCGCCAGCTACGCCTGGCAGAGCGAACTCAGCGACTGGTTAGCAACTCGCATCGGCGTGCGAATCGGCGTGAACGAGATGAGACCGAATGTCTGACTTGAGTTTGGAATGGGTGTCACAGGGCGGCTGGGTGGTTGTCAGCGGCAAGAATTTCAGCGGCCCCGTCGACGTTGAGAAGTGGCCGGCTCTCGCCGCGCCCTCTCTCGCTCCCGCAATCGGCGTCCTTTGGGGACTGGTTGAGGATGAGGTCGCCCTCAATCAGGCTGACGAGCTTCACCTGCCGCACGGCGAGGCGGCAGCACTATCGCCTGGCGTGCGCGCGGCGATTGGGCTGCCAAATACGCCGCCAATGACGATGTTCATTCAACATCAAGACACCATCGATCGTAATCATTTCAGGGTCGATTATCGCTGGCATCATCTGGATGGTCGACCGGTCCTCGGCGCCAAACGTGATGGAGCATTCATCAGCGTTGGGGGCAGGCGCTATCTTCTTCCTTCGGAGCTTTTCGAGATCGCCTCCGCGATCGACCGCTTCAACGCATTGCCCGCGACAGATCCAGATAGTCGAGCGGCGGTCTGGATAGACATTCAGGACCTACTGCCCACGATGGCTGAGCGCGGTCCCATCGACGCTTCGCCTTACCTGCGTCAGATCCGTGTCGCTCACGCAGGTGCCTTTACGCTTCGACCGTTTGAGCATGACGGCGTAATCGATTTCGATCCTGTGCTATTCGCGGCTAAGCCAACGAGCGCTGTTCCGGCATCGAGTGCGGACGCAGATTCCCCAGACGAGGATGATGCGCCCGAGCCTGAACCAGAACCCCTGCTTCCCGAGCAGTTACAGAAATATTTCGCCGAGATGCGCTTCCGCCAGTTCTCGGACGCGCGTGGCCGCTATGCCTTGCCGGACGGATGGCTCCTCATTCTCTCTACGCCCCTCCGCAGGGCCATGAGCGTCACTCGACAAGTGCAGCATGCGGGAGGCGAACTCGCACGCGATTTTGTTCGCAATCCGAGGGGTTATCTTCGTGAGGCGCTCGGGGCGGAAATGGATGAGCACCTTGTCGAGGAGCTATTCAAAGAGACGCGTGAGTTCTCCGAGCGGGTCCAGGCAATTGGCCTTTGGCAGAAGAAGGTGTTGCCGTGGGTTCAGGTGCCGCGCGAGCCTTGGTTGCCGCCTGAAGCTGTTGGCCTGATCGTCGATGGCGCGCCTGTGCAACTCCCCGCTGAGCGGGTGGCAGAGCTTGCGACAGCGATTCGCCACGCCATTGACGAAGGCCGTCCGGAGGTCCTTTTCGACGGCGTTCCCATTCCAGCGACGGAACAATCCCTCGCCTCGTTGGTCGAGATCGAACGGGCATTGGCGGGAGGCGAACCGCAAGGCGGGGCTGGTTCTGAAAAGATTGACGACGCGAAGGAACTGAAGCGCGATACGGAAGGCGGCAACGAACCGCATGTCCTCCTCGTCCGAAACAACTTTGAGGAAGTCATCTTCAACAGCGATCCAGCACCGAGATCGCCGCGGATCGAGCCGACGCTCCATGAGAGCTTACTCCGCTCCTCACCCAAGCAACATCAGCGCGAAGGGTTGGATTGGCTGCAGCGTTGCTGGCAAGCGGGATGGACTGGCGCGCTGCTCGCCGACGACATGGGGCTCGGCAAGACCTTCCAGACGCTGGCCTTCCTGGCGTGGATACGAGGGGGAATGCGAAGCGGGCAAATCAAACGCGCCCCTTTGCTCATCGTTGCGCCAACCGGACTGCTCCGCAACTGGGAAAAGGAGCACGATATCCATCTTGATACGCCTGGTCTGGGCAACGTTTTGCGGGCATATGGCCCCTCGCTCCGCGCCCTTCGCATAGGTTCTGGATCGGAACTGGATATTGCTAGGCCGGTACTCGACACCGATCGGATCGAGGCCGCAGATTGGGTGCTCACCACCTATGAGACATTGCGCGATTATCAGCACAGTTTCGGGCGGGTCAGCTTCGGCGTGATCGTCTTCGATGAGATACAGAAGATAAAGACGCCGGGAACGCAGATCACAGACGCGGCCAAAGCGATGCAAGCTGAGTTCGCGCTGGCGCTGACGGGAACGCCGATAGAGAATCGATTGGCCGACCTTTGGTGTTTGATGGACACTCTTCATCCGGGCGCACTGGGTGGGCTGAAAGAGTTCAGTCGTCGCTATGAGGATCAGCCCGATCCGAATGACCTCAAGCGGTTGAAGGAAGCCCTTTCGGTTCCCGGACCGGAGCGACCTGCGGTGATGCTCCGCCGGATGAAGGACGAGGTGCTGGAGGGATTGCCCATCAAGACGGAGCACGTTCGGGCCGAACGAATGCCCGACGTGCAGGCAAATGCCTATTCGGCGGTCGTTGCTGAGGCGCGGCGTCGCACGGATCGTGGGAAAATGCTTGAGGCACTTCAAGCGATGCGTGCGGTGTCGTTGACGCCATTGGAACGGTCAATGGTTGCTTCGGACGAGGATTATATTCGCTCCTCGGCGCGGCTGATGGCGACCATGTCGGTTCTGGACGAGATCAAGGACCGAGGCGAGAAGGCGCTTTTGTTCGTCGAGATGCGCGCCGCTCAGGCCGATCTGGCCGGCGTCCTTCAGCGACGATACGATCTAGCGCGCACTCCCATGATCATCTCAGGCGAGGTCGCCGGACCCAAGCGCCAGGAGCGCGTAGATGCTTTCCAAGCTGGGCCGACAGGCTTCGATCTCATTATCCTGTCGCCCAAGGCGGGCGGTGTCGGTTTGACCCTAACAGCAGCCAATAACGTCGTGCATCTTACCCGCTGGTGGAACCCTGCTGTTGAGGACCAGAGTACCGACCGATGCTACCGTATCGGCCAGCAGCGGCCGGTAAACGTCTATTTGCCCATGGCATTGCTGCCAGGTGGTGAGGAACACAGCTTCGACAATCGCCTGCACCTGCTCCTCAAGCAAAAGCGGGCTTTGAGCAGGGATCTGCTCATGCCCCCAGCGATGTCCGAGGAGGATGCGCGACGTCTTTACGAGGAGACTATTGGCTGATCGTAAGCGGTAAAAATCCCCCACGTGGCCTTGAGAACGGGGCTGTAATTTGAACGATCAGGCGGCGCTTGCGATGCTGCTCAGTTCGAACGAGGTTTGCGCGGCGTTGGCATCGGTCCAGCAGTAGGGCAACAGATCGTCGATCGGATCGGTATCCGCGCGGGTGATGATCCGGGTAAGGACATCGCAGAGATAGGCGTAGGGGTTGATGTCCAGCATCTTGCAGGTTTCGACCAGCGAGGAGATCGCCGCCCAGTTTTCTGCACCGAGCTGGTGGCCGGTGAAGAGTGCATTTTTTCTTTGGAGAGTCACCGGCCTGATAGCCCGTTCGGCGGCGTTATTATCGATCTCGATCCTGCCGTCATCGAGGAACCGGGTGAAGCCCGCCCAGCGCTTGAGCGCATATTTCATCGCATCGCTCGTTGCCGATCCGGCCATCATGCGCGGTGCGGTGGCGGCGAACCAGGCATGGAGCTTGTCGACCAGCGGACGGGTCCGCTCCTGCCTGACAGCGAGGCGTTCTTCGGCCGTGCGCCCACGGATTTCCTTTTCGATGCCATAGATCTCGGCAATGCGCTGCAAGGCGTCCTGCGCGACCGGAGCATCGCTGCCTGCATCGACGAACCCGCGCCGCAGATGAGCCCAGCAGTAGGACTTGGTGACGCCGGCGTCGGCGCCATCGTCCTTGCCGAACTGGTCATAGGCCTGCCAGGCATCAACCTGCAGGATGCCCTGGTATGACCCGAGCAACTGCTTGGCCCACATTTTTCCGCGTCCCGGCATATATGTGTATAGCGCCAGAGGCGGATCGACGCCGCCATGAGCGCGATCGTCGCACACTATGACCCACATATAGCCGGTTTTCGTCTTGCCCGTTCCCGGCGCCAGCACCTTGACCGTGGTTTCGTCGACGAACAGACGGGCACGGGCAAGCGCATCGGCGCGCATCCTGTCGGTGATGGGCATCAGCGCAGCGATGCCACGACCAACCCAGTTCGCCATAGTGGCGCGGCTGATCTCGATGCCTTGCCGGGCGAAGATCTTCGATTGCCGATAGAGCGGCAGGTGATCGCAATATTTGTTGATCAGAACATCGGCGATCAGCGCTTCGGTCGGCAAGCCGCCCGGCACTACATGCGCCGGGGCCGACGCTTGGCGAACGCCGTCGCTGCAGCAGCGGCAGGCATAGCGGGGGCGGATCGTCACCATCACGCGATGCTGGGCCGGGATGATGTCGAGCCGTTCGGAACGGTCCTCGCCGATCTTGTGCAGCGTCCCGCCACAGGCGCATTCCAGGTTTTTGGGCTCGATCACCGTCTCGAAGCGCGGCAGATGGGCCGGCAGCGATGCGCGTTCGGCATCTGGAGCCCGCCGGCGACGCGGCCTGAGGCCGTAACGTCCCGCCTCCTCGGCCGCCTTGTCCTGCAAGCCATCGGCTTCACCAAGCGCGACGTTCTGGTCTTCCAGCGTCAAGGCTAGTTGATCGACCGGCAGCTTTTCCGAACGCTTGCCGAAGGTCGAGCGGTTGATCAGCTTGAGGATATGTTCGAGCCGTGCCGCGCGAGCGCGCTCGGCCAGCACCATCGCCTTGAGCTGCTCCACATTGTTAGGAAGCTCGTCATATCCAGCCTCCGGGCCGGTCTCGACAGGGGGTTCGGGATGCGCCACCACGCCCGCATTCTGTTAGCGTCCGCGCTCGTGGTGTAATTTCCGGTGTAGATTGAGGTGATCGCATGGGGTTGGGCATGCCCAACCCCATGCGATTTCGAACTCGGTGGCCACCGGGCTCATCGGTAAGGTGGAGTTACCACAC
>NZ_JBSXOQ010000045.1:0-2101 GCF_056859495.1 Sphingobium sp. L-44
CTTTCGTGAAAATCGCCCCTGATACCCGGCTACGCGGTGTCAGCCGGGGCATTCCAAAAGCATCGCCGAATCTGACCGTCAAAACAGTCGGATTTCCGTCGATCCGGGGGGGCCGTTTTTTCCATTTCGTAAATCAGTTGAAGCAGGAAAGAGACGTTAACCGCCGAGGCGGTAATCTGGGGAGCAATAGCGGGAGCCCCGGCCAGCATGTGGAATGACGACAATGCCATCTACGATGATGGCGAATGGATCACTTGGACCGAGATCAACTCCCACCTCGAACGGTTAGAGTTCGAAGCCCGCTTCCCAGACCTCGACGCCGATCTGGTGCCGATCTTCCAGAGCCTGCTTTCCACGGCGCAGGATTATTACGAACTGACCGGACGCCACCTACAGGTCTATGGCGATATCGGCGAGCTATACGGCGTCATCACGCATGGGCTGAAGCTCCACCGCAACTACGCCCAAGGGTCGGACGGGAAGATCGGCAACCACTTCGTCGAGGTGAAGACCATCACGCCGTTCAAGAGCAATGATGTCGTTGCCCTCAACCTCAAGCGCAACTTCAGCAAGGTGCTGATCGTGAAGGTCAGCGCCGACTTCGAGGTCAGGGGGAAGCTCATCGACCGGAAGGCGCTGCCCAAGATCAAGGGCGACCGCCTCATGCTCTCATGGGATCACTTCGAGCAGGCCGACGCGGCCTGACCATCACTTCGCCCGTTCGATGAGGCCCATGAGTTGGTTGCCGGTGCCAACGATGCGGAAGGCGTCATCGACCGTCTTGCCGGTGGTGGGGTCGTAGGTGCCAAGGATGCGGCCCGCGAAGTTGAAGGCCCGCTGCCGCCCCTGCGTCATGTCCTCGATATGCCCGATGATGAAACCACGCTGATCCCGGATCGTCGTTCGCGCCATACTCGCCTCCATGGTGATGACGGTCGAGGCTCTCACGGAAGTGCAAAATAATCGAACTAAATGAACTGCTTGACGCTTTCCAGAACTGGAGCGAGTCCTTCTGGAATGACCAAGCGCATCGCCCTCTACACCCGCGTCTCACAAGACAGCCAGACCACCGAGAACCAGCGTCGAGAACTCATGGCCGTCGCCGAACGACTTGGCTGGGAAGTCGTCGCCGAGTTCACCGACCACGGCATCAGTGGCTCGAAGGGACGTGACAAGCGCCCCGGCTATGACGCGCTGATGAAGGCCGTGGCGCGGCGCGAGATCGACATGGTGGCAAGCTGGGCCGTGGACCGGCTCGGACGCTCCCTCCAGAACCTCGTCACCTTCCTCACCGAGATCAACGCCAAGGGGGTGGACCTGTATCTCCACCAGCAGGCGCTCGACACCAGCACGCCCAGCGGACGCGCCATGTTCGGCATGCTGTCGGTGTTCGCCGACTTCGAGCGCGAGATGATCATTTCACGGATCAAGGCCGGGTTAGCGCGATCCACGAAACGGTCAGGCCGACCGCCCCTCGACGCCGAGAAAGTCGAGCGTATCAAGCGCTCCCTCACCAAGGGCGTCTCCATCAACGCCACGGCCAAGAAGCTCAAGGTCGGTGTCGCGACCGTCCATCGGGTTAAGCAGCAGATGGCGCTCGCCGCCTGATCAGCAAGCGCGAAACCAGTCCATCGCCTCGTCGAAGGTCATCGCCATTCCCGGCTGCGCGCCTGCCTGCTCGATACGCGCGAGGAAGTCCGGGTCGAGTTCTTCACCCCGGCAGATCGGGCACGGCTCATCATCGCCGTCCAAACACTCCTCGTTATGCCGATCTATCACCGAGCCCTCGTCCATGACCAAGACCGCCCATACCACAGAGCGCGCCCCATCACTCAACGCCGATGAAGACCGCAGCGGTTCGGGTGTTCTTCTGGGCATCGAACCTTCAAGCCCTCCCACCATTGAAAAGGCAGGACAAAACTCGACACTACCCGGCGACCTCGATCACCCACCTCGGCATAGTCCTCTTCTGGGCACCATTTGTTCTCAAAGCATTGATAATGCTGGGGGATCGTCGGCAAGACGGTCCCCAGAGAGCGTCTGCTACACAGAACTGCTACACAGTCCGGGGCACCAATCGTCCCCAAACCCTCGGAAAACT